>NZ_JBYCLE010000346.1:0-2965 GCF_057473765.1 Mycobacterium sp. TH-M106
CTCAACGTCCTGTGGGCCATGCTGCGCGACCACCAGGCCTATCAACCCACCACACCTAACGCCGCGGCGGCTTGACAACTTCATTGAGAATCTCCTGAGTTGTGATCAGCCCGGGCGGCTAGTACGTGCCAATGCTTCGGTCCAGGCGGCATGACGATGCTGCAGGCCGGGTTCATTGCGGCCGAACAGTAGGTGATCGCGGGCACCCGACTCCAGGTTGGTCTGCAGCGCGGAGGCCAGCCGGTAGTCCTCGTCGCGCACGGTGGCGTGCGCGTAGTCGAAGACGGCCTGCGCGCCCGCGGCGATGGACTCATCGGAGAGATCCAGCGGTGTCGAGTTCTGGTGCACGGTGATTGATTTTCCCGGCCGGTCCGCCGGGTAGATGCGGAACAGCTCGCCGTTGGCGATCGTCACCGAGATCACGATGTTGGGGAACAACGCATAGATCACCACCATGTACTTGAACGGCTCCCACTGGTCTTCTCCGACATCGTCTAGTTCCAGAATTCCGTTGAGCGGGAAGATCAACCGGTGGTGTGCCCCGAACGCGTCGAACACCGTGCAGTTGCTGCGGGCGATCTTGGCGAACGTCTGCCGGTGAACGGTGGCGAAGTGGTAGTTCTCCGCGAATGTGTCCACCGCCAGCTTCCAGTTGATCGGTGTGTCGAGCACCTTCTCGCCCAGCGGCGACCAGTGCCCGATTCCCCACGAGTCGAGCTCGTCGGCCAGCGGACCCAGATGTGCGGCGATATCCAGCGGTGTGCCGGGATCGAGTGACACCCACAGGAACCCGGCGAACTCGGCGGCCGGCAGCTCGGTAAGGCCCACGGATTTCACCTGCACCCCGGGGAAGCCCTCGGCGCCCGGGACCGCCATCAGGCTCCCGGTGTTGTCGTAAGTCCAGGCGTGATACGGGCAGCTGAATCGTTTCTTCGTGCCGCAACCGGTCACCACCTGGGACTGCCGGTGCAGGCAGACATTGTCGAACGCCTTGACCGTCCCGTCGGGGACCCTGGTCAGCAGCACCGAGCGCCCCATCACGGTCTTCGTGGTGTAGCTATTGGCCTGGGGCAGTTCGGAGACGTAACCCACCAGCTGCGGGCTGGCCAGCAGCATCGCCGTGTCCTGGCGGTGCCGCTCAGTCGAGGTGTAGTTCTCCGTGCTGACGGTGTACTCGCCTGGGGTGAAGTCGGTGGTTTTGTCCCGTGCCAGCTTCACCGCGCGCCGGGTCAGGTCGATGAGGTGGTCGCGATCCATGTTTTCTAGTAAAGACCCTGCTGTCATCCGCGGCCAGCACACGGCATCGATCGAACCGGCCAGTTGTGGTCGCATCGACAAGTACTCTCGAGAATGCGCTGCAGAATTCCATCCCATCGTGATAGGCAGCTGGAGCCATGGGTCCTGTGTCTGTGCTGACGAGCGAACGAACTTTCCGCTGTGTTAAGGCGACCTCCGCTTCCGGTGATTGGTCCGGCACTGCCGACGCCCAACGCCGCGACGCTCGGTCGCGGGTGGCTCGCGTGGCCGGAGTGGCCACAACGATGGCGGCCGGCGCACTGGCAATGGTGTTGATGGCCCCGTGCGCGGTCGCCGATCCGGGTTCTTCGAATCCGCTACAACCCGTGATTGACCAACTGCTCGACGCGCAGCAGCAGGTCGCCGACACCAACAGCAACTACCCGTTTATCGTTCCGTCGGATTTGCCCACGTTGCACGAGTACACACAAAACCTTGCGCTCACCATGCTCGCTATGGAGCTCAACACACTGGGCGTCGACCAGTTTCACGACGTGACGATGCGGTGGGCTCCGTATCCGTGGACGGCTCCTGCCGCCAACCCGCAAGAATTTCTGGTCTACACGAACCCGGACGACCAATACGGCGAAGTACACGTCGAACCGGATCAGGCATATGTGATCACTGTCGATCCCGGCCCTGGTAGCCAGGACGTGACGTTCGCGCCCTATTCAGGCAATGGCGTGACGGCCGACTTCAAGGCTCTTTCCGGCGGGATCGATTTGTTCGATGCTAAGCCAAATCCCGATGGCACCTACACCGTCGTGTTGAGTTCGGCTCCGCAGCAAGGAAACTGGGTCGATACTGCGGGGGCAGATACGGTGCTGGTTCGTGACACCGTCGGCGACTGGGGCCAGATACATGACAATTTCTCCATCCAGGAAGAGGGCCGCCCTTCAACGCTTACCGTTCCACTGCTATCGGAGGACCAGATTTCGTCGATGCTGAGTACCGTCGCCGCGAACATGGCTACCGAGAACGCTGCCGGTACCTACTCAGGGGAGCGGGAGGTGTTCGACACCATTCCGAACAACACGTTTCTGCCCATACAAGTGACCGGCAAGGTTATTCCGGGTCCGACACTGCCGGGCCAACTAAGCAGTCTGGGCCACTATTCGCTCGAGCCGGATCAGGCGTTGATCGTCAAGGTGCCCGATATCGACGCCGCATACTCAGGTCTTCAGCTGGCCAACGACTGGGGAGAGACTTCTCCGTATGCCACCGTGCAGGGCAGCCTCAACGACACCCAGGCGTTCCATGATCCAAACGGCTTCACCTACTACGTCATCAGCAGCCAAGACCCGGGTGTGGCGAACTGGGTTGATGACTCCGGTATCAACAACGGAGGTATTTTTTTGCGGTGGCAGGACGTGACGGGCCCCATTCCCAACACTCTGATACAAGACGAGGTCGTCGATGTCGCCGACGTCCGCAATGATCTGCCCGCCGACACCCCCGTCGTCACCCCCGCAGAATATGCAGCTGACTTCAAAGCACGCCTATTTGAATACGACTATGTCCACGACCAGAACCACGGCATCGCCTGGGGCGGGGCCATCGGCTTGTACGACCAGCCTCAAAATTTCACGGTAGCCCGAGTTCTCCTGTGACGACTGCTGAGGCGGCCAGTTGATCTTGATTTCGGGTTGTGGGTGAGCGGCGCCGCCGC
>NZ_JBYCLE010000347.1:0-2021 GCF_057473765.1 Mycobacterium sp. TH-M106
GTCACGTACAGTTGACCAGTTGTCGCCAGGCCGGGCCGGCAAACTCCCAGACCACAGGTGAGCCCGATGGCGCGCGCCCCGAGAGCACCCGACAGCACCCGACAGCAAAGGTAGATACCAGCGATGGCGACGTACGCAATCGTCAAAACCGGCGGCAAGCAGTACAAGGTCGCCGTGGGAGACATCGTCAAAGTCGAGAAACTTGACACCGAGCCCGGTGGGTCGGTGTCGCTACCGGTCGCCTTGGTGGTCGACGGCGCCACCGTCACCACCGACGCCGCTAAGCTGGCGAAGATCGCCGTCACCGGCGAGGTGCTCGAGCACACCAAGGGCCCGAAGATCCGCATCCACAAATTCAAGAACAAGACCGGCTACCACAAGCGGCAGGGTCACCGGCAGCGGTTGACCGTGGTCAAGGTCACCGGCATCACGTAAGGCTGACGACATGGCACACAAGAAGGGCGCTTCCAGTTCACGCAACGGCCGCGACTCCAACTCCCAGCGGCTTGGTGTCAAGCGGTTCGGCGGCCAGGTCGTCAAGGCCGGCGAGATCCTGGTCCGGCAGCGTGGTACCCACTTCCACCCCGGTGTCAACGTCGGCCGCGGCGGCGACGACACGCTGTTCGCAACAGCACCCGGCGCGGTCGAGTTCGGTGTCAAACGCGGGCGCAAGACGGTCAACGTCGTGCCGGTCGCCCGCGACTAGGGACCGAGCCAGCGTCGCGAGCGTGAAGCTGTTGCGACATTTTCCGGTGAGAATCGCAACAGCTTCACACTCGGCGCATGAGACGGGGAGGACACCCAGTGCCCGCAGCGCCCCGGTTCGTCGATCGCGTCGTCGTCCATGTTCGTGCCGGCGACGGCGGTAATGGCTGCGCCTCGATCCGCCGGGAGAAGTTCAAGCCGCTCGGCGGCCCGGACGGTGGCAACGGCGGTCGTGGCGGCAGCGTGGTGCTCGTGGTCGACCCGCAGGTGCACACCCTACTGGACTTTCATTTCCGCCCGCACCTCGTCGCGTCGTCCGGCAAGCAGGGCATGGGCAACAACCGCGACGGCGCCACCGGCGCCGACCTGGACGTCAAGGTGCCCGACGGCACCGTGGTGCTCGACGAGCACGGCCGCCTGCTGGCCGACCTGGTCGGGCCGGATACCCGGTTCGTGGCCGCCGCCGGTGGCCGCGGCGGGCTGGGCAACGCCGCGCTGGTGTCGCGTGCCCGCAAAGCCCCGGGTTTCGCGTTGCTCGGTGAGCCAGGACAGGCTCGTGACCTGACCCTGGAACTCAAGACCGTCGCCGATGTGGGTTTGATCGGGTTTCCGTCGGCCGGCAAATCCTCACTGGTGTCGGTGATTTCAGCGGCCAAGCCCAAGATCGCCGACTATCCGTTCACCACGCTGGCGCCGAACCTGGGGGTGGTCTTGACCGGCGAGCAGACCTACACCGTCGCCGACGTGCCCGGGCTAATCCCGGGCGCGTCGGCCGGCCGTGGGCTGGGCCTGGACTTCCTGCGGCACATCGAACGCTGCGCGGTGCTGGTGCACGTCGTCGACTGTGCCACCGTCGAGCCTGGCCGAGACCCGGTCTCCGACATCGATGCGCTCGAAGCCGAGCTGGCAGCGTATACGCCTACCCTACAAGGAGACTCGGCGCTCGGAGACCTGGCCGGACGGCCGCGTGCGGTGGTGCTCAACAAAATCGACGTGCTCCAGGCCCGGGAGCTGGCCGAGTTCGTCCGCGACGACATCACCGTCGCACGCGGCTGGCCGGTGTTCATGGTGTCTACGGTCAGCCGGGAGGGCCTGCGGCCGTTGACGTTCGCGCTGGCCGAGATGGTATCGGCCTACCGTGCAGCGCAGCCGGCGCCGGTGGCGCGCCGGCCGGTGATCCGACCCATTCCCGTCGACGACAACGGTTTCACCGTGGCACCGGATGGCCACGGCGGCTTCGTGGTGACCGGGACACGTCCGCAGCGCTGGGTCAGCCAGACCGACTTCGGCAACGACGAGGCGGTCGGTTACCTCGG
>NZ_JBYCLE010000348.1:0-21022 GCF_057473765.1 Mycobacterium sp. TH-M106
TGTGCCACTGCCCGGTGACGCCGGGGGCGACCGCTGCAGTCACTTGGCGGTGGCGTCGAGCTGGCTCTGAGTCGCCTTGATCAGTTCTTTCCAGGACATCTCGAACTTCTGCACGCCCTCGTTCTCCAGCACGACGAACACGTCGGGCAGGTCGATGCCGGCCGTGGACAGCTGGTCGAACACCTTCTGTGCAGCCGCGCCGGTGCCGCTGACGGTGTCGCCGGAGATCGCACCGTGGTCGGCGACCGCGTCCAGCGTCTGCTCCGGCATGGTGTTGACGGTGTGCGGCGCTACCAGCGCGGTGACGTAGAGGGTGTCCGGGTAGGCCGGATCCTTGACGCCGGTCGACGCCCACAGCGGGCGCTGCACCCGAGCACCGTCGGGCTTGAGCGCGCCATACCGGTCACCGTCGAAAACCTCCTGGTAGGCGGCGTAAGCCAGCCGGGCATTGGCCACACCCGCCTGGCCGCGCAGCGCCAGTGCGCCTGCGGAGCCGATCTTTTCCAGTCGCTTGTCCACCTCGGTGTCCACCCGGGAGACGAAGAACGATGCCACAGAATGGATTTGGGAGACGTCGTGCCCGGCGGTCTTGGCGGCCTCCAGACCGGCCAGATAGGCATCCATGACCTCGCGGTGCCGCTGCACGGAGAAGATCAGCGTGACGTTGACCGAGACGCCCTCCGCCAGCACCGCGGTGATGGCCGGCAGGCCGGCCTTGGTGGCCGGGATCTTGATCAACAGGTTCGGCCGGTCGACGATCTTCCACAGCTCGACGGCCTGCGCGACGGTCTTGTCGGTCTCGTGCGCCAGCCGCGGGTCGACCTCGATCGACACCCGCCCGTCGACCCCGTCGGAGGCCTCCCACTGCGGCCGCAATATGTCGCACGCGCTCCGCACGTCGTCGGTGGTGGCGGTCCGGATGACGGCGTCTACGTCAGCCCCGCGGCTGGCCAGCTCGGCCAGCTGCTCGTCATAGGCGTGGCCGCCTTCGAGGGCCTTCTGGAAAATAGTCGGGTTGGTGGTGACGCCGACCACGCTTCTGGTGTCGATGAGCTGCTGCAGGTTGCCCGAGACCAGCCGTTCCCGGGACAGGTCGTCGAGCCACACCGATACTCCCGCGGCGCTCAGCGCCGCCAGCTTCGGGTTCTGAGTCATGCGAATTCCTCCTGTCAGTTGTCCAGGGACCGCTCGGCGGCGACGACGACGGCCTCCGGGGTGAATCCGAACTCGCGGAACAGGGTTTTGTGGTCCGCCGATTCGCCGTAACGCTCGATCGAAACGATCTCCCCGGCATCGCCCACCAGTTTATGCCAAGACTGTGCGACGCCGGCCTCGACGGCGACGCGGGCCTTCACCGTCGGCGGCAGCACGGCATCGCGGTAGTCGACCGGTTGGGACTCGAACCATTCCATACACGGCATCGACACCACCCGGGCGACGATGCCCTTGTCTGCCAACAGCTTCTGCGCGTCGACGGCGAGCTTGACCTCCGAACCGGTCGCGATCAGCAACACGTCGGGCTGCTGACTTACCGCACCGCCCAACACGTAACCGCCACGGGCGACACCGTCTGCGTCGGTGCCGTCCAGCACCGGCAGAGCTTGCCGGGTCAGGATCAGCCCGACCGGGCCGCTCGTCGAACTCCGCGCCACGATGGTGCGCCAGGCGTAGGCGGTCTCATTGGCATCGGCCGGACGCACCACCGACAACTGCGGGATGGCGCGCAGTGCGGCAAGGTGCTCGATCGGCTGATGGGTCGGGCCGTCCTCGCCGAGGCCGATCGAGTCGTGGGTCCAGACATAGATGGTGTCGATGTTCATCAGCGACGCCAGCCGCACCGCCGGTCGCATGTAGTCGGAGAAGATCAGGAACGTTCCGCCGTAGGCGCGGGTCGGGCCATGCAGCGCGATGCCGGACAAGATCGCGCCCATCGCGTGCTCGCGCACACCGAAGTGCAGGGTGCGTCCGTACACGTGTGCGGTGTACTCCTTGGTCGAGATCGACGGTGGCCCGAACGAGTCGACGCCGTCGATGGTGGTGTTGTTGCTGCCCGCTAAATCCGCTGAGCCGCCCCACAATTCGGGCAGCTTAGGTCCTAGCGCGCTCAACACCTCGCCGGAGGCCGCGCGGGTGGCCACCGGTTTGGACCCCGGTTCCCAGTGCGGTAAGTCGACGTCCCAGCCGACCGGAAGCTGCTTGGCCAGCAGCCGATCCAGCAATGCCTTGCGTCCGGGTTCACGCCGTGTCCACACCTGGAACTGCTGCTGCCAGCGCTCGTGGGCCGACCTGCCGCGGGCCACCAGCCCACGGGTGTGGGTGAGCACATCCTCGCGGACCTGGAAGAACTTGTCCGGGTCGAAGCCGAGCGCCCTCTTGGTGGCGGCCACCTCGTCGTCGCCGAGGGCCGCGCCGTGTGCCTTGCCGGTGTTCATCTTGGTCGGTGCCGGATAGCCGATGATGGTGCGCAGCGAGATGAACGACGGCCTGTCGGTGACGGCTTGCGCGTTGGCGATGGCCTCCTCGATGGCGACCACGTTCTCGCCGCCTTCGATCTCCTGAACATGCCAGCCGTAGGCGCGGTACCGGGCGGCGGTGTCCTCGCACAGCGCGATGGTGGTGTCGTCTTCGATGGAGATCTTGTTGTGGTCGTAGAACACGATGAGGTTGCCCAACTGTTGGACCGCGGCCAGCGACGATGCTTCGCTGGTCACCCCCTCCTCGATGTCGCCATCGGAGGCGATTACATAGATGAAGTGGTCAAACGGGCTAGATCCGGGCGCGGCGGTCGGGTCGAATAGACCACGCTCGTAGCGGGCAGCCATCGCCATCCCGACCGCCGACGCCAGTCCCTGGCCTAGGGGCCCGGTGGTGATCTCCACCCCCCGGGTGTGTCGGAACTCTGGATGTCCGGGGGTTTTCGAACCCCAGGTGCGCAGCGACTCGATGTCGGACAACTCCAGGCCGAAGCCACCGAGGTACAGCTGAATGTAGAGGGTCAGGCTGGAGTGCCCGCAGGACAGGACGAAGCGGTCGCGGCCCAGCCACTCGGCGTCGCCGGGATCGTGGCGCATCACCCGCTGAAACAACGTGTACGCCAGCGGGGCCAGGCTCATCGCCGTGCCGGGATGGCCGTTGCCGGCCTTCTGCACCGCTTCGGCGGCCAGCACCCGGATGGTGTCCACCGCGGCCGAGTCGACCTCGGTCCAGTCGTCGGGGTAATGCGGCTGGGTCAGGGTGGAGATTTCTTCGAGTATTTTTTCGGATGCCGTCACAACCTCAAACCCTAACGCCGGATGTCCGGCCGCGCAGGGACAGCAGCACAACCTGACGTCGGCGTACCGGATCGACGTCGGCGCTCAAGGGTCATCGACGACACTCGTCGGCCTGCCCCCGGGCGAGACCGCCACAACGTTTAGGGTTGAGCCTGTCAGGCTGTTGGGGGGCACCAGTCACAAGTTTTTGTTGGATCGATCTGGTGGAGGTGCCGGTTTGGCCGAGCGTGACGGCAGCACTGCGGATCGGTTGGTGATCTTCGGCATCACCGGGGATCTGGCTCGCAAGATGACATTTCGCGCGTTGTACCGGCTGGAGCGCCGCCACGTGCTGGACTGTCCGATCCTGGGGGTGGCCAGCGACGATATCACCGTCGATGGGCTGATCAACCGGGCGCGGGAGGCGATCAACGAGCACGAAAAGATTGACCGGACCGTGTTCGACCGGCTAGCGAACCGGTTGTCCTACCTGCACGGCGACGTCACCGATGCTGGGCTGTACCAGGCGTTGGCCCAGCAGATCGGTTCGAGCCCACGGTGCCTGTACTACCTGGAGATGCCGCCGTCGTTGTTCGCTCCGATTGTGGAGAATCTGGGCCGGGCTGGGCTGTTGGAGCGTGCACGGGTGGCGGTCGAAAAGCCGTTCGGCCATGACGTGGCGTCGGCTCGCGAGCTCAACGGTCGGTTGCGGGCGGTGCTCGACGAGGAGCAGATCCTGCGGGTGGATCACTTCCTGGGCAAACAGCCGGTCGTCGAGTTGGAGTATCTGCGGTTCGCCAACGCGACGCTGGCCGAGTTATGGCACCGCGGCAGCATCGCCGAGATCCACATCACGATGGCGGAGGATTTCGGGGTCGAGGACCGCGGCCAGTTTTACGACGCGGTAGGCACGTTGCGTGACGTGGTGCAAAACCACTTGCTGCAGGTGCTCGCGCTGGTGGCGATGGAGCCTCCGGTCGGACCCAGCGACGACGACCTCAACGACAAGAAAGCCGAGGTGTTCCGGGCGATGCCGGCGCTGGATCCGGCGCATTACGTGCGGGGCCAGTACGCCGGCTATACCGACATACCCGGGGTGGCGAAGAGTTCGCAGACCGAGACGTTCGTTGCGATGCGGATGGAGATCGAGAACTGGCGGTGGGCCGGGGTGCCGATATTCTTGCGGGCCGGCAAGGCGTTGCCCGAGCGGGTGACCGAGGTGCGGTTGTTTACTCGTCGTGTCCCGGCGTTGGCGTTTCTGCCCAAGCGTCGGAGAGCCGAACCCAATCAGATCGTGTTGCGCATCGACCCCGATCCCGGGATGCGGTTGCAGTTGATCGCCCACGGCGGTGACTCGTGGCGCGATGTGCATCTGGACTCCTCGTTCGCCCGGGACCTGGGTGAGCCGGTGCTGCCTTACGAGCGGCTGCTACATGCCGGCCTGGTCGGGGATCGGCAATTGTTCGCCCGAGAAGACAGCATCGAGGAGACGTGGCGGATTGTGCAGCCGCTGCTCGATGACCCCGGCAAGGTCGACCCCTACGAACCCGGCTCGTGGGGGCCGCAGTCGGCGCAGGCGCTGGTGCGCGGCCATCACGGTTGGCAAGAGCCCTGGCTTCCCGGGCTGCCGGGAAGCCACGGATCGAATATCGAATAAGGAGAATGCGACATGCAGCTAGGGATGATCGGCCTGGGTCGGATGGGCGCCAACATCGTGCGCCGGTTGGTCAAAGCCGGGCACGAGTGCGTGGTCTACGACCACAACCCCGACGCGATCACCGCGATGGCTGGTGAAGACCACACCACCGGCGCGTCGTCGCTGGCCGAACTGGCTGGGAAGCTCAGCGCACCGCGGGTGGTGTGGGTGATGGTGCCGGCCGGTGCTATCACCACCGGAGTGATCGGGGAGCTGGCCACCACGCTGGACAAAGGCGACATCGTCATCGACGGCGGCAACTCCTACTACCGCGACGACCTGCGCCACGCCGAGACGCTGGCCCAGCACGGGATTCGACTACTGGACTGCGGCACCAGCGGCGGAGTGTGGGGCCGAGAACGCGGCTACTGTTTGATGATTGGCGGTGACGCCGACGCCTTCGGTCACGCCGAGCCGATTTTCGCCACCGTGGCACCGGGTGTCGACACCGCTCCGCGTACCCCGGGTCGCGACGGTGCGATCGCCCAGGCTGAGAAGGGCTATCTGCACTGCGGGCCGTCGGGGGCGGGGCACTTCGTCAAGATGGTGCACAACGGCATCGAGTACGGGATGATGGCTTCGCTGGCCGAGGGGCTCAACATCTTGCGCAACGCCGACATCGGCATCCGCGAACAGCAGGGCAAGGGTGATGCCGAGACCGCGCCGCTGACCAATCCGGAGTTCTACCAGTACGACATCGACATTCCCGCGGTCGCCGAACTGTGGCGACGGGGCAGCGTGGTCGGCTCCTGGCTGCTGGACCTGACCGCGATCGCGTTGTACCAAGCACCGGACCTGGCGGAGTTCGCCGGGCGGGTCTCCGATTCCGGTGAGGGCCGGTGGACTTCGATTGCGGCGATCGACGAGGGGGTGCCGGCGCCGGTGCTGACCTCGGCGCTGTATTCCCGGTTCGCGTCACGCAACCTCGACAAGTTCGCCGACAAGGCCCTCTCGGCGATGCGCAAACAGTTCGGCGGACACGACGAAAAGCCCGCTTGAGCGATGACGCAAGGCAACCTCGCCGGGTTCCCCTATGTACGTGCGTGCGCAGTCAGTGCGCTCACTACGCCTTGAGAGCGAGCCCGCTTCACCCCTAGCGGGAGCGCCTCGCAATGCCTCCGCTCTGGGCTGGCTGAGGTCTTGGACTTGTTTAGGCGGGGTAGCGCTGTACGTATTCGGTGATTGCGGCGCGCATCACTTCCGACGACGCGACATGCCAGCGGTCAGCGAGCGCGTCGACTCGGTCGGAGATGTCTTGCGGCAGCCGCACCTGCCGGCTCGGTGATGTTCCTGCCGATGCACCCTTGAGAGGTCGGCCACGGCGCAGGCGTGCGGCATCGACGTGGGGCGCTTCGATCGGTGTGGCACGGTACTGGCCCGATTCGAATGCATCAGCCCACTCGGTGTAATCGTTTTCGGTTGGCATCTCAGCTCTTCACCTCCGTTGGCGTCGACCCATCTGCGGCAACAGGATCGCCGCCGTTTCACCAAGAAAATGTACCCGCTTTTATCGGCTTGGGCGAGGCGGCTCGGCGGTGTTGAGTCGGTAGACCTTGGAGTGGGTGGGTGGGGTAACCGTTCCTCTGGAGTACGGCACCAGCGGCGGAGTGGGGGCCGAGAGCGCGGCTACTGTTTGATGATCGGCGGCAACGCCGACGCCTTCGGCCACGCCGAGCCGATCTTTGCCACCGTGTCCTTACGGGGCGATGCTCTTCAGGTCGCCGATAATCGTTGAGGCCGCAGTCGCGACGACATCGAATTCGAGGCCGGCTGCAAACGTGCCTATGCCTATGTCAGCCGCGATCGGCAAACCGGCAGCGTCAAGAAGGCCACCGGCCTGCAAGTTGTCCACGAAGAGGCTGGCGTCATACGCGGGCAGGCTGGTGAGCAGGGCATTGGCAATATCTGCCGTCGGCAGCAGGATGCCGTAGGCGGTCGAAGCCACACTCGAAAGCGTGTTGACCAAATCGGTGAGCGACGAGGCGGGATCACTGGTGAGGGCCGACAATCCCGTCGACAGGTCAGCCAACACGCTAGCCCCACTCGTCGTCCCCGACGAGGGTTCCAGCAGCGAACTGAGCGAGCCGAGGGAGAGCGTCACCGGGTTCGGGCCGGTACCGGTGAAATCGCCGACGAAGTTCTCGATGCCCTGCTGGGCGCCGCTGACCAAAAGTCCGGGGAGCTGTTGGATATCGCTGAGGCTCGGGAACAGCCCGAACGGGGTGGGTACATTGGCGGGGCTGGTCGACCAGCCATAGAGCGGGTCGCCGTAGCCCAGGTTCACCAGATACCTCAGGTCAGGCTGCAGCAGGTCGGCGATCGGGTTCCCGATAATCGGGATTTCGCGCACCGGGTCCAGCAGCGGCAGATCCGTGGTGGGGATCATGTAGAAGGTGGTTTCGGTGGCACCCGATGTCGGCAATTCGATAGCCGTAGCTAGCCGCGCGGACGTTTCCGGATAATCCAGATACAGGAATCCGGCAAAACCGTTCAGGTCGGATAGGAAATCGATGGGGTACCGCGGGAAGTCGGCCATGCCGTCGTATTCGACCGTGTAACTGACGGTGGTGAAGTCATCGGCGGGAGTCGCGCCGTAGAAAGGAATCCCTAAACTCGTGAGGTTCAGGCCGGCGAAACGCGCAAAGATGCCGCCGTTGGGATTCATCTCGCTGCCGATGAATACGAAGTTCACTGGCAGGTCACTCGGCGTGCCGGACGGGTCGAGCGCCTCCATTTCCAGCGAGGCGATTTCCGCACTCTGCGAGCTGCCGAACACGGTGGAAACGTCTCCGGCTGCCAGATTGGCTCGGATCGAGTTGTCCAGAATCGTGACGCCCTCAGCCACCGACGTGTCGAAGGGCAAGCTTTTAACGCCAGTATACGGATAGAACTGCTCGGGCGTGGCTAGGCCGTTGGCCAACGTCCCAGGGTACGTGGTGCCCGGGAACGTAGGCTGCCCAGGAAAGGGATTCTCGGGCTGGATATAGACAGCGTTCACGACATCCACGTATCCGGTGCCAGGAATCGGTTGCGTGGTGCCTCCCATCACCAACCCGATGTTTTCCGGAGCGGGGTCGGTGACGTCTGGGCTGTCGGCGTACGCGACGGCCGGCGGCACGGCCGAGGACAGTGTCAGTAGTCCGACACCGGCACTCACCAGCATCCCAAGCACGAGCCAAAGGCGCTTGCTGATCATTATTGCGGTCTCCTCAAGACGCTGAGCTTCAAGACAACGCCTTATATAGGTGATTGCCAATCTGAGACGGCTGTCGTAAGCAGGAGATGCTAACCGGTATCTGATGAACTGTCAAGACAGACCTGATACCACCGAGGTGGATGGCCGTGCGCCCGGTATTGGCGGGAGGGCGTACTACGGGCCGGCAAGGTGTGCTACAGCACCCGACCGGTGTCGGTGCCACGGGTGTGCGTCGACGCGCCGCCGAGCTGGCGGGCGGTGTTGACCAGGCCGACCATGGAAAACGCCTGCGGGGTGTTGCCGACCTGCCGGTGGGCTTTGGTGTCGTACTCCTCGCTGAGCAATCCGACGTCGTTGCGCAGATCGAGTAGGCGCTGGAACAACGTGGTGGCTTCGTCGCCCCGGCCGATGCCGTGCAGGGCGTACGCCAGCCAGAACGTGCACACCAGGAAAGTGCCCTCGGTGCCGGGCAGTCCGTCGCCGCCACCGTCGGCAGCGGGGTCGTAGCGCAGTAGGAATCCGTCGTGGGACAGCTCGCGCTGGACTGCTTCGACGGTGCCGACGACGCGGGGATCGGTCCACGGCAGAAAGCCGACGCGGGGAATGAGCAGCAGCGCGGAGTCTAGACCGCGAGAGCCATAGGATTGGGTGAAGGTCTTGCGCTGCGCGTCGTAACCGTGCTCGCAGACGTCGGCGTGGATGCGGTTGCGCAGTTCGCGCCATTTGTCAACCGGCCCGTCGAGCCCTTGGGTTTCTACGGTACGCACGGCTCGGTCGACGCCGGCCCAGGCCATGACTTTGGAATGCACGAAATGCCGTTGCGCGCCACGGACTTCCCAAAGACTGGAATCGGGCTGATCCCACTTGCCTTCCAGGAAGTCCAGCAGCGCCAGTTGGATGTCCCACGCCGTCTCCACCGCCTGCATCCCGGTCTCGCGGGCCAGATGCAGCCCGTGAAGGACCTCGCCGTACACGTCGAGCTGGAACTGGCGTGCAGCCGCGTTGCCGATCCGCACCGGGGAGGAGTTCTCGTAGCCGGACAGCCAGTCCAGAGTCAGCTCGGGGATTCGCCGGGTACCGTCGACGCCGTACATGATCTGCAGCTTCGCCGGGTCGCCGGCGACCGCGCGGACCAGCCAGTCCCGCCACGCCTTGGCCTCGTCGAGGTAGCCGGTGCCCAGCAACGCCTGCAGCGTGAAGGTCGCGTCACGCAACCAGCAGTACCGATAGTCCCAGTTACGCACTCCCCCCAGCCCTTCGGGCAGCGATGTGGTCGCCGCGGCGCAGATTCCGCCGGTCGGATCGTAGGTCAGCGCTTTCAAGGTGATCAGGGCGCGCCGCACGGCGTCTTCGTACGGCCCGCGGTAGCTGCAGCGGCCGATCCAGTTCTTCCAGAACTTCTCGGTGTCCCGCAACGCGTGGTGGGCCTTCGCCCGCATGGTTTTCCCCAGGCGGTGCGACGGTGCGTGGGTCAGCACGAACGGCACCTTGTCGCCGGCGGCCACCTCGAATTCGGCGACCGTCGACAGGTGGTCGCCGTGCACGTCGACGGGCGTGGTCAGACGCACGGTGTCCGGGCCGGCGGTCGCGATCAGGCCGTCCTCGCTCCGACGAATCCAGGGCACCACATTGCCGTAGTCGAACCGGATCACCAGGCGCATCCGCATCGACACTCGCCCGGACAACCCCTCCACCACGCGGACCAGGTCGGCCGCTTGGCCACGCGGCGGCATGAAATCGGTGACCCGCACCGAGCCCTCGGGAGTGTCCCACTCGGTGTCGATGATCAGCGTGTCGTCGCGGTAGCCGCGCCGGGTGGCCGATCCAGAGGGGTAACAGGAGGCCGGCGCGAGCCGCCAGTGGCCGGCGGACTCGTCGTGCAGCAGCGCCGCGAAGCAGGAACCCGAATCGAACCGCGGCAGACACAGCCAGTCGATGCTGCCGTCGCGGCTCACCAGCGCGGCGGTGTGCAGGTCGCCGATCAGCGCATAGTCCTCTATGCGTGCCATCAGCTGTTGCCTCCATCGCCTCCGAGTTCGATGAGCACCTTGACGTCACCGTCGGCCGGTCGGACGGCTTCGGCGGCCTTCGCCGGCGGCACGCACCGGGTGACCAGCCAGTCCTTATCGGTTCGGGCCAGCACCTTGGCGGCCTGCCGGTAGTGACGCGGCGCTCATCTTTCCTCCGGGCTCCTCGCGGGCCGTTCGAAGTCGATCCGGTCGACCGATTTCCCGCGGCCCACCAGCACCGTCGCCACCATCTCGGGTCCGAACAGGCCGTGTTCGACCACACCGGGTGTGCCGGCCAGCCGGGCGGCCAGCGCCGCCGGGTCGGCGACCTGCCCGCGATAGTCGGCGATCACGCCACCATCCGGACTCGGCGGAACATCGCGCAGCGACACCGGCGCGATCTGGCGCAGCGTCGCGCGGAGTCCGAACCTCAGCAGCTCGACCGGGACAGGCCCGTGCAGGACATCGACCGGTTTGGACGAGTCGGCGATGACAATGAAGCGGACCGCTGCGGCGGCGACGATCTTCTCGCGGGTGTGCGCGGCGCCGCCGCCCTTGACCAGCCACCCGTCCGGGGCGATCTGGTCCGCCCCGTCGATGGTCACGTCCAAACTTTCGATGTCGTGGAACGGCTGCACCCGCAGGCCCAGCTCGCGTGCGGCCTGCTCGGTGCGGGGTGATGTTGCGGCACAACGGATGTCAAGATCGCGGTGGGCCAGCGCCGGGAGTAGGAACGCCACCGTCGAACCGGTGCCGAGACCGACGGCCATGCCGTTTTCCACCAGCTCTGCCGCGGCCTCCGCGGCGATCCGCTTTTCTCGTTCGATGCTCATGGGCGAGTTTTCAGGGCCCGATAGTGGCGAATGAGCGCGTTGGTCGACGAGTCGTGGGCGAGTTTCGGTTCGGCTGTGCTCTCCAGCTCGGGGATGATCGCGGCTGCCAGCACCTTGCCCAGTTCGACGCCCCACTGGTCGAAAGAGTCGATGCCCCAGATGGTTCCCTGGGTGAACACGCTGTGTTCATACAGTGCTACCAGCGCGCCCAGTATGTGGGGAGTCAGTTTCTCTGCCAGCAGGACGTTGGTGGGGCGGTTGCCTTCCATGACCCGGTGCGGCACCACCGCCTCGGGCGGCCCCTCCGCGCGGACCTCCCGTTCGGTTTTGCCGAAGGCCAGCGCTTGAGCCTGGGCGAAGACGTTCGACGACAAGATGTCGTGATGGTCGCGCAGCGGGTTGAGGCTCTTGCCGAAACCGATCAGGTCGACCGGGATGAGCCTGGTGCCCTGGTGGATCAGCTGGTAGAAGCTGTGCTGTCCGTTGGTGCCCGGCTCGCCCCAATACACCGGACCGGTCTGGTAGTCCACTGCTGCACCATCTAAGGTGACGTGCTTGCCGTTGGACTCCATCGTCAGCTGCTGCAAGTAGGCGGGGAAACGCTTGAGGTATTGGTCGTAGGGCATCACGCCGATCGACTGGATCCCAAAGAAATTCACGTACCACACGGTGAGCAGGCCCATCAACATCGGCAGGTTCTGCTCCGGCGGGGCGGTGCGGAAGTGCTCGTCCATCGCATGGAAGCCGGCCAGCAGCTCGCCGAACCGCTCGGGGCCCAAGGCCACCATCGTCGACAAGCCGATCGCCGAGTCCATCGAGTAACGGCCGCCGACCCAGTCCCAGAAGCCGAACATGTTCGCGGTGTCGATGCCGAATTCGGTTACCCGGTCGGCATTGGTGGAGACGGCCACGAAATGCTTTGCGATGGCAGCGGTGCCGAGCTCGCCGACGACCCAGTCGCGTGCCGAGGTGGCGTTGGTCAGTGTCTCCAATGTTCCAAAGGTCTTCGACGAGACGATGAAAAGCGTCTCCGCCGCCGCCAGGTCTCTGGTCGCCTCCACGAAGTCGGTGGAGTCGACGTTGGAGACGAACCGGAACCTCAGGTTCCGGTCGGTGTAGTCGCGTAACGCCTCGTAGGCCATCACCGGCCCGAGGTCGGAGCCGCCGATGCCGATATTGACGATGTTGCGGATCGGCTTGCCGGTGTGGCCCGCCCAGGTGCCGGAACGGATCTTGGTGGCGAAATCAGCCATCCTATCCAACACCTCGTGTACCTCGGCGACGACGTCGACCCCGTCGACCATCAGCGAGGTGCCTTGTGGCATCCGCAACGCCACATGCAGCACCGACCGGTTCTCGGACACGTTGATCCGCTCCCCGGCGAACATCGCATCGCGGTGGGGCTCCAGATCGGATTCTCGGGCGAGCTGAAACAGCAGTTCCAGGGTCTCCTCGGTGATCCGGTTCTTCGAGTAGTCGAGGTAGATCCCGACGGCCTCGGCGCGGAACCGCTCGCCACGGGTGGCATCCTCGGCGAAGAGCTCCCGCAGATGGCGACCCTGGATCTGGGAATGGTGCTTTGCCAGGGCCGTATAGGCCGCACGCTCACGCAACGGCGGAATCGACACGTTTCCGCCTCCATCTTCCAGGTCCGACAACACCGGCAGTTCTCCACCCGAGGTGCGCGAAGCTCTCTACGAACTCGATCCGTTCGATCCACAGTCACACCGCACTGCCCGATGGTGGTGAACAAGTTCGACACGACAGTAGCGCATGACCTCAAGGCCTCCATCCGCCGTCACCGCGTCCGGACGAGCGGCGCCGGCTGCCGCGGCCTTCGTCGGCATGCTTCGTGAGTGCCTCTGAGCGTTGATCCGCCAGGTGGCGTCGGTCACCTGAGTTGTCCCCTGCGTCCGGTCGCGGTCTACCATCGGACCTAGTAGAAGCCGCACCGGTCGACCGCAGTCCCTGTCCGGCGACGCGACTAACCCGAGGAGTCACCGCGTGAGCACTCGCGAGCGGGCCGGTCTTTCCCGGCCGGCCCGCATCCGCACCGCGCTGTGGGCGTACTTGGCGCTGACCAAACCGCGGATCATCGAGCTGCTACTGGTCGCGACGATACCGGCGATGCTGTTGGCCGATCGCGGCGTAGTGAGCCCGCTGTTGATTTTCAACACACTGTTCGGCGGGGTGCTGGCGGCGGCGTCCGCCCACACGCTGAACTGCGTGGTGGACGCCGACATCGACAAAGTGATGAAGCGGACTGCGCACCGGCCACTGGCCCAAGACGCGGTGTCGCGAGGCAATGCCCTGGCCTACGGGCTGGCGCTCGGGGTCGCTGCGTTCTGCTGGTTGTGGTGGACCACTAACCTGCTCTCCGCTGTGCTGGCCGTGGCCACCATCGCGTTCTACGCGCTGGTCTACACCATGCTGCTCAAGCGCCGAACCCCGCAGAACGTTGTGTGGGGTGGGGCCGCCGGCTGCATGCCGGTGATGATCGGCTGGTCGGCGGTGACCGGCACCATCGGGTGGCCGGCGGTGGTGATGTTCGCGATCATCTTCTTCTGGACGCCGCCGCACACCTGGGCGCTGGCCATGCGGTACAGGGACGACTACGCGGCGGCCGGGGTGCCGATGCTTCCGGTGGTCGCCACCGAACGCCAGGTCACCGAGCGAATCCTGATCTACACCTGGCTGACGGTGCTGGCCACGCTCGCGTTGGTGCCGGCTGCCGGGTGGCTGTACGCGACGGTTGCCGTGCTGGCCGGGGCGTGGTTCCTGACGATGGCCCATCGGCTGTATGCCGGGGTGCGCCGTGGCGAGCCGGTCAAACCGCTGCGGCTGTTCCTGCAGTCGAATAACTACCTGGCGGTGGTGTTCTGCGGCCTCGCGGTCGACTCGGCGCTGGCGTTACCGGCCCTGCCGGCCGTGTTCTGATCGTTCGCTACCCGCTCTTAGGGCATCAGGAGGATCGAGCCGATCGTTTTGCGGCCTTGCAGATCTCGGTGCGCCTGGCCGGCATCGGCCAACCGGTATCGCCGGCTCACCGTCACAGCGATCGAATCGCTGGCGATGGCATCGAACAATTCCCCTGCGCGCCAAGAGAACTCTTGTGCGGTCCGGGTGAAGTGGGCCAGCGTCGGGCGGGTCAGGTACACCGACCCGGCCGCGTTGAGCCGCTGCGGGTCCACCGGGGGCACGGGCCCGCTGGCCGCGCCGAACAGCACCAGCATGCCGCGCACGGCAAGGCTGGCCAGGCTGGCGTCGAACGTCGTCGCGCCCACCCCGTCGTATACGGCGTCCACCCCGGAGCCGTCGGTCAGCTCGCGCACCCGGGCGCCGAACCTGGCTGCATCAGCGTCATCCGGGCCCGGGTAGTCGAGCACCTCGACGGCGCCGGCCTGTCGGGACAGCTCGGCTTTGGCCGGCGTCGACGCCGTGGTAAGCACCCGAACGCCCAGGCTGGTGGCCCACTGCGTCAAGATCAGGCCCACCCCGCCCGCACCGGCGTGCAGCAGGATGGTGTCGCCGGCCCGAACCGGGTACACCGACGTGATGAGGTAGTGCGCTGTCAACCCCTTCAACAGGGCGGCCGCCGCCACGTCGACGTCGATGTCCGGCGGCAGCTGCGCCACCAACGCCGCGGGCGCAGTGCAGTATTCGGCATACGCACCGGCGGCCGCCGCGGTCACCACCCGGTCACCCATCCGCGGAGAGGTCACCCCGGCACCCACGCTCGACACGGTGCCCGCCACCTCGTTGCCGAGAACGAACGGCAGCTGCACCGGGTACACCCCGGAACGGAAATAGGTGTCGACGTAGTTGATCCCGATGGCTTCGGCGTGGATTACCACCTCGTCGGCGCCGGGGGAGGGTCGCGGCTTGTCGATGTAGCTCAAGACTTCGGGTCCGCCGGTCTCGGCGACTTGCACAGCGCGCATGCGCACTATCATCCCCAGGCGTGACGCCCGCATGAAGTTGGCCCGGCCCGACATCTTCCACCCGCGCATCGTGCTGACGGGCGACCCCCAGCTGGCCGAGGGTGACGGCGGTTGTGCCGACGACGCCGGTCTGGTCGCCGCGCTGCGCAGACGCGGCCTGCACGCGCGCTGGATGTCCTGGGATGACCCCGCCACGCTCGGTGCCGACCTGGTGATCCTGCGCGGTGTCGGCGACTGTGCCGCGCGCCGGGAGGAGTTCCTGGCCTGGACGCGTCAGGTCCGCCGCCTGCTCAATGCGCCTGACGTCATCGCCTGGAACACTGATCCCCGATACCTGAGTGATCTGCAGTACGCCGGGGTGCCGACGGTGTCACGAATGTCACGACAGGCGCCTTGTGCAGCGATCGCGCTGATCTACTTCGGCGGTCGGCAGTCGCATGCGTTCGGTGCCGGCGACGCGGAGTCTGTCCGTGGGCCCGCCGTAGCACCCGACTTCGAACTCTGGGACGTGGGCCGCGCCGCTTTGCGGGCGGCCGCCGAACGGCTGAGCATACGGATGGAGGAGTTGCTGTATGCCCGGGCCGACGTGGTCGGCCCACCGGATGACATTCATTTGGTGAGCCTGGACCTTGTTGCGCCACAGCTCGGTTGGCGTCTATTAAGTGCGCGGGACCGCAGCGACGGGCAGCGTCAGTTCGCCCTCTGCGTCGAGTCGGCCCTGCAGCGCCTCGGGCTGGGTCCGCTGTCGCATCGACGCCCATAGCGCGGCGGTCGCCGCCGTGCACAGCACCGCGCCAGCGACGTGCATGGCCACCAGTGCGGCCGGTACGCCGGTGAAGTACTGGACCACCCCGATGAGTCCCTGGGTGCAGGCCAACACGATCACCACCGCGAACCGCACCAGCACCGGCCTGGCCGCCCGCGCCGCGGCCAGCCCGAACCCCAGGCCGACCAGCAGCCCGAGGAAACCGATCAGCAGCGACTCATGCAGGTGTACCAACACCACGACCTCGGCTTTGAGTCGCGGCACCGTCCGTTCGGCACTTTTGTCGCCGGCGTGCGGTCCGGCGGCGGTGACCAGGGTTCCGGTCACCAGCACCGCCGACAACGTCACCGCAGTGAGCAGTGTCAGCCAGCATAGCGGCGCGGGCACCTGGCGGCGTCTCACCCCGTCGCCGCCAATATCGGGTTCGCCGATCTTGACGTAGAGCAGCACCGCCAGCCACACCATCAGCATCGACAGCAGCAGGTGGACGGCGACCGTCCACCAGGCCAGCCCAGTACGTACGGTGATGCCGCCGATCACGGCCTGCACCACCGTGCCCGCGGGCATCAGCCAGGCGTAGACCAGCACCTCGGGCCGTCGCCGGGCCCGGGTGACGGCCAACACCGCTAGCACCGCGGCGACCACCACCGCGACGGTGACCATCCGGTTGCTGAACTCGATGGCCTGATGCACCCGGGGCACCTCGGCAACCGCGACCGGAACATAGCTGCCGGGGAAGCACTGCGGCCAGCTCGGGCAGCCCAGCCCGGAGGCGGTGACGCGGACGATCGCGCCGGTGACCGCGATGAACCCCTGGGTCACTACGACAGCGCCGCCGAGCGCCCGCTGGGTGCGCAGGCTCGGCGCGGGCAGCACATCCACCAGCCGAAGCAGCAACCGTCCGACGCGCACCACCTGATCCTAGGTCGCCTACTGGGAAGGTGGCACGTAGCGCCGTCACGGCCGAGTGAGGCGGATGCCTTACCTTTCGATCTACTTGCTTACCCCCCTGCTGGCGTACGGCGGAGGGCTTTGGTGGGGAATCCGTAGACCGGGGCTTCTTCGTCCTCGTCTTCGGTTTTATCGACCATGCGCGATGCGCTGGACGCCGCCGCGCTCGGTATGCCCGCGGTGATGACCGGGCTGGCGGTGGGGGCCGCGGCCGGAAGCGCGGTTGCCGGCGGGGTGACGGCTTCCGCGGGGGCGGCCACCGCGGTCCAGTTGTGCGGCACCGACAGCGATCTGACCAGGCTGGCTTTGCCGACGCTCGCGGTGATACCGCCCTCGGCGGCGGAGGTCGATCCGGCCAGGGTGCCCAGCCCGCCCAGGCCGCCCGAGGCCGAGGCGAGACTGCCGAGCGGGGACGCCGCGGAGCTCAGACCCGAGACCGCTGCGGCCGGTGTCAGGGTGCGGCCGAGGATGGCCATGAGAGCGCTCATTTCTCCCACGTTTTGCGCGATGAACGCTGGGCTGTAGGGCGCGCCGGCGATCGCGGAATTGACCAGCGTGGAATTCAAAAAATTGGAGAACGGGGTCGCGTCGGACGATCCCGATAGCAGATTAAAAAGCCCGCCCAGTCCGGTGGTGGACGTTCCCGATCCGGGGTTCATGATGTTGAGCCCCAGGGCTTGCAGCGCGTTGGAGAGCTGTTGCGCCAAAGTGGTGGGGGCGCTGGCCGCCGCCGTCGCGGCCGCATGGGCGGTCGCAGCGGCCTGGCCGGCCGGTCCGCTAGCGGCAGTGGTGGCCGGCGGCTCGCTGAGCGGACTGAGAGTGGCCGCAGCAGCGGAGTCACCGGCATAGCGGTACATCGCGGTGGCGTCCTGAGCCCACATCTCGGCATAGGCAGCTTCGGTGGCAGCAATCGCAGCCGTGTTCTGCCCCAGCACGTTCGTGGCAACCAGGGCTGCCAGCCGGGCACGATTCTCGGCGATCACCGGGGGCGGCACAGAGGCCGCGAATGCAGTCTCATACGCACCGACAGCAGTGGACGCCTGACTGGCCGCATGGGCGGCATAACCGGCCGTGGCCCGCATCCACCCGGTGTACGGCGCAGCCGCGGCAACCATTGACGTCGCCGCGGGGCCCCGCCAATCATTGCCGACCAACTCAGTCAACACCGCGGCACAGCCATCAGCGGCCGAAACCAGTTCACTGGCCAAATCCGCCCAGGCCGTCGCAGCAGCCACCAACGGACCCGAGCCGGCGCCGGCGTAGATCAGCCCGGAGTTGATCTCTGGCGGCAACGCCCCGAAATCCGGCACGCCGATCTGCGGGATGGTCTGTGTGCTCACTGAGACACCTCCTTACGTCGGGTCGGGCTGCTGGGTTGGCGTCACGACTATCCGCCGGCCGGTGGGTGCGCCAACACGACCGGGCGAAAGCCGTAGCGACGGGCACGCCTCTTGCCTCGCACCGCTCCGGGCATCGGCGCACCGGGAAGCACTGTCGAGCCGGCGCCGATGCCCAACGGGAGCGCCGAGGTAGTCGGTATCGCAGTGGTGCTGGCCGTCACCGCTGAAGCGGTGGCCGCGGTCCAGTTCTGTGGCACCGACAGTGTTCTGACCAGGTTGGCTTTCCCGATACCGGCGGTGACCTCGGTATCAGCGGCATGCGCCCCGGCCAGGGTGCCCACACCGGCCGGAACTGCCCCGACGCTGTGGATCTGTGAAGCGATCGGCGCCAAACCGCCTAAGCCGCCCACGCCGAGCGCATTGGACGCCATAGCATCCTGGGCCGCGTAGATCAGTAGGTAATCGAACGCGTTGAAGACGTTGAAAACGCCGGTCGGATTCCAGAACCCAGAGGAAAAAACACTGTTGTTGAAGTAGTCGTTCAAAAAGTTGCCGAACGACGAATGCGTGGTACCGCTGATCATATTGAGGAACCCCGACAGTCCGACGTCAGACGAGCCGTTTGCCGGGCTGAAGATGTTCCATCCACCCATCGACGGGGCGAGCAGTTGCGACAAAGTGCTGGGGGCGCTGGCCGCCGCCGTGGCAGAGGCGTGGGCGCTCGCAGCGTCCTGGCCGGCGGTTCCGCTGGTGGTCGCCGGGGGTGTACCGATTGGGTTGAGGGCGGCCGCTGCAGCGGAGTCGCCGGCATAGCGATACATCGCGGCGGCATCCTGAGCCCACATCGCCGAGTAGGCAGCCTCGGTCGCCGCAATCGCAGGAGTGTTCTGCCCCAACAGATTAGTGGCGGTCAGCGACGCCAACCGGGCACGATTCTCCGCGATCACCGGCGGCGGCACCATAGCCGCGAACGTCGTCTGATAAGCACTTGCCGCCGCCGATGCTTGGCTGGCAGCCCGAGCAGCGTGGCCGGCCGTCTCCCGCAGCCATGCCGCATACGGAGCAGCCGCAGCGAACATCGACGCCGCCGAAGGACCGTGCCATCCTTCACCGGTCAACTGCGACAGCGTCGCAGTACAGGCGTCAGCAGCCGAGGCCACCTCATCGGCCAACCCCGCCCACGCCGCGGCAGCCTCGGTCAGTGGACCCGAACCCGCGCCCACATACATCAACCCGGAGTTCACCTCCGGGGGCAACGCTGCAAAGTCCATCACGCTGATACCCCTTCAACTCTGCGGGCTAGCCGGGGCTAGCTTGCGACACAAGCGTTAGCGGCCTCGGTGATCGCATACGAGCCGGCTGCACTTCGCAACGTGTCGGTGAACAGGCCGAGAATCGCCTCGGCCTGGGAACTGACCGTCTGGTACTGGTGGCCGTACGCGGCGAACTGTGCGGCGGTCAGCATCGACACTTGGTCTGCGGCGGCCGGAATCACCGTGGTGGTCGGGGCTGCTGCAGCAGCGTTGCGGGCAGCCACCGTCGAGCCGATTCCCGCCAAGTTGTCGGCCGCGGCGGCCAGCATCTCCGGTTGTGTGGTCACAAAAGACATGGCAATCCTCCTTCGCGGAATAGCCGATCCCCTGGGAGTGCATTTCGCACAGGGGCGAGTGCGCCCAGGCGTGTCATGCCCAGGTGCGTGAAAAAGGGTTCTACGGAAGCCGATTCAGGCTGTTTCGCGACCGAGGTGGAACGAAACAGTCATCGGCTTGGGATACGAACTATCGTCACTGGGACTCAACTGCGTTCTCACCTCCTTGCTGCCGGGACATGCGGGGATGTCAACCGGGTGCACACGGGGTGGGCGTATAGCCATCAGCCGAACGCAGCACCCCTCTCGTCAGAGCTTCGACACCGCACGGCGTGTCCGGTAACCCGAAAGCCACTTGGGCTCAACCCTTAAGCCGGGAGGAGCTGTCCTGACCCGGGGCGTCTTTCGACGTTCAGGGTCAGTGGCCTATGTCCGTGCGGACGCCTCACCTAACGAGGTGCATTACGGATGAATCGTAGGACTGTCAGCTCGAGCAGTCAAGCATTATGGGATCCGGTGTTGACTACTTGGCACACAGCCCGAGTCCTGGCCTTGTCTTGGGCTAGGTGAGTGGCTTGGTGAGTGGCTTGGTGGTCAGCACCGCCGCCCGGGCTGGGGCGGCGGTGCTGGTTGACGGGGGGTGGGGTGCAGCGCGGGCCCCCCCGCGGCCGTCACGCGCAGGGGTGGATGCGGAGTTGATTAGGAGTTGATGTCGCGTGCGACGAATTCCTCGAGGTCGAACAGGTTGTCTCCGGCTCGCTCGGCGACGTTGAGCAGGGTGGTCATCACCGCCTCTTCTTCGACCTGCTCGGCGAGGTACCACCACATGAACTGCTCGCCGAGGTAGTCGGCTTCGGCGCGGGCGGTGGCGGCCAGTGTGCTGACCTGTTTGGTGACTGTGCGTTCTGAGTCCAGCGCTAGGGCGATGGCGTCGTGGGGGGTGTCGAAGTGGTTGCGGACCTCGTCGGTGCCGGGGATCTCGACGGCGAAGTCGCGGTCGATGAAGTACTGCACGATTTTCATCGCGTGGTTGCGTTCTTCGTCGGCATGGCTGTAGAAGTATTTCGCCAGTTGCGGCAGGTCGTCGTTGTCGAAATACGCGGCGATCGCAAGGTATTGCTGTGCCGTTGTGAATTCGTTGCGGATCTGCTCTTGCAGGAGTGCGTGGAATTTGGTTTCGGGGGTGTGGTGTTTGGTCATGGCGGCTACGTTACTGCAGGTTATGGCGGTCTGCAACGAAGGTCATGCTCATTTAGGCAAGCTGTTCCTTAGTAAACTAAGCCTGCACGAATAAATGCGTTGTCGATGTTTTCTCGACAAACAGAGTGTAGCTTTCCCTCAGTGAAGAAAGGCTAGCCTCAAAATTTCACGGTAGCCCGAGTTCTCCTGTGACGACTGCTGAGGCGGCCAGTTGATCTTGATTTCGGGTTGTGGGTGAGCGGCGCCGCCGC
>NZ_JBYCLE010000349.1:0-14658 GCF_057473765.1 Mycobacterium sp. TH-M106
TGCCGACCGCGAAGGGGCGTAGCTCAACTGGCAGAGCAGCGGTCTCCAAAACCGCAGGTTGCAGGTTCAAGTCCTGTCGCCCCTGCAGACGACGGAAACGTAGGGCCGAGACGGCCCCGGGGTGGGGGTACTCCCCTACCTGCGGTGTGGTCCCACCCAATCGCGGGGGAGCGAAGAACATAGGCTGATGTCATGGTGGACACTGAGACGATGGCGCGTGAGCGCGTGGGGCGAGCAGAGCAAAGGAGCGTGCGGTGAGCGACCAGCGTGACCAGCCCGGGGCCGCCGGCGGCGGGGTCGACGACAGCACCGGGTCAGGCCCCACGACCCTGGCAACGAGGCCGACGATGCGGCCGCAACGCCCTACCGGCAAGCGATCCCGGCAGCGCAGCGCCGCCGCCGACAAGAACGGCGGCGGCGTCGACGTGGTCTCCACCACCGCAGAGCTCTCCGAGAGCAGCCTGGACACCGAAACCACGAAGATCAAGAAGACGAAGAAGGCAAGGAAAAAGACCCGCGCGAAGTGGTGGCCGTCGCGCAACCCGGTCGTCGACGTCGTCGCCTATGTCTATAACTACCTGAAGCAGGTCACCGCCGAGCTGCGCAAGGTGATCTGGCCCAACCGCAAGCAGATGATCACCTACACCTCGGTGGTGTTGGCGTTCCTGGTGTTCATGGTGGCGTTGATCGCGGGGTCGGATTTCGGCTTCGCCAAGTTGGTGTTGCTGGTGTTCGGCGAATGAGACGGGCCAAGCTGACATGCCGACCAGAAAGGACGGACAATCGTGACTACGTTCGACGCTGAGACGCCCGTGGGCGAGTCGGTCGACCTGGCCGAAACCGCTGAGACAACCCCGCAGCCGGCGGAGGAGCCCGACCCCGCGGCGGCGCTGAAAGCGGAGTTACGCACCAAGCCGGGTGATTGGTATGTCATCCACTCCTACGCCGGCTACGAGAACAAGGTGAAGGCCAACCTCGAAACCCGCGTGCAGAACCTCGATGTCGGCGACTTCATCTTCCAGGTGGAAGTGCCCACCGAAGAGGTCACCGAGATCAAGAACGGCCAGCGTAAGCAGGTCAACCGCAAGGTGCTCCCGGGCTACATCCTGGTGCGGATGGAGCTGACCGACGACTCCTGGTCGGCGGTGCGTAACACGCCGGGAGTCACCGGGTTTGTCGGCGCCACGTCGCGGCCGTCGGCACTCTCACTCGACGAGGTGGTGAAATTCCTGCTGCCGCGGGGCGCGGCCAAGAAGGCGGGCAAGGGTGCGGCAAGCACTGCGGCCGCCGCCGCCGAAGGTGGACTGGAGCGGCCGACCATCGAGGTCGACTACGAAGTGGGCGAGTCGGTCACCGTCATGGACGGGCCGTTCGCGACGCTGCCCGCCTCGATCAGCGAGGTCAACGCGGAGCAGCAGAAGCTCAAGGTGCTGGTGTCCATCTTCGGCCGCGAGACACCGGTTGAGCTGACCTTTAACCAGGTCTCCAAAATCTAGCGACGCAACCTGGCCGAGAAAATCGTCGCCCAGCGACGAAAAGCACGCCGAAATCAGAAAGGAAAGACATCAGATGGCCCCGAAGAAGAAGGTCGCCGGGCTGATCAAACTGCAGATCGAGGCAGGGCAAGCTAACCCTGCACCGCCGGTCGGGCCTGCGCTGGGCCAGCACGGCGTCAACATCATGGAGTTCTGCAAGGCATACAACGCCGCGACGGAGAACCAGCGCGGCAACGTCATCCCTGTGGAGATCACCGTCTACGAGGACCGCAGCTTCACCTTCGCGCTCAAGACCCCGCCCGCCGCCAAACTGTTGCTCAAGGCCGCCGGCGTGGCGAAGGGCTCTGCAGAGCCGCACCGGGACAAGGTCGCCCAGGTCAGCTGGGACCAGGTCCGCGAGATCGCCGAGACCAAGAAGGCCGACCTCAACGCAAACGACATCGACGCTGCCGCCAAGATCATCGCGGGCACCGCCCGGTCGATGGGCATCACCGTGTCATAGCCGGGTATCGCCCGGACCGGGCATGTGGGAGGGCCAGCTTCGGCCCGCCAACCACGACTCCAACACGACAGATTGGATATTTCCATGAGCAAGAACAGCAAGGCATATCGCGCCGCCGCCGAGAAGGTGGACCGCGCCAGTCTCTACACGCCGTTGCAGGCGGCCAAACTCGCCAAAGAGACGTCGTCGACCAAGCAGGACGCCACCGTCGAGGTGGCCGTCCGACTCGGCGTCGATCCGCGCAAAGCCGATCAGATGGTCCGCGGCACAGTGAATTTGCCGCACGGCACCGGCAAGACTGCCCGGGTCGCGGTGTTCGCAGTCGGGGAGAAGGCCGATGCTGCCATCGCCGCGGGAGCTGATGTTGTCGGCAGCGACGACCTAATCGAAAAGATCCAGGGCGGGTTTTTGGATTTCGACGCCGCGATCGCCACTCCGGACCAGATGGCCAAGGTCGGTCGGATCGCCCGGGTGCTGGGCCCGCGCGGGCTGATGCCCAACCCCAAGACCGGCACCGTCACCCCCGACGTGGCCAAGGCGGTCTCCGACATCAAGGGCGGCAAGATCAACTTCCGGGTGGACAAGCAAGCCAACCTGCACTTCGTCATCGGCAAGGCGTCATTCGACGAGAAGAACCTGGCGGAGAACTACGGCGCCGCGCTGGACGAGGTGCTGCGGCTCAAGCCGTCGTCATCGAAGGGCCGCTACCTGAAAAAGGTCACCATCTCGACCACCACGGGCCCCGGTATCCCGGTCGACCCGTCGATCACCCGTGACTTTGCCGCGGACTGATCAGCTCAGGCGGCCTGTTTGAGGTAGCTGACCAGGCTGACGTCGAGGGCTTCGTCGGTGAAGTAGTAGTGGCAGCCCCGAAGGTACTTCATGTAGCGGTTGTAGACCTCTTCCGAGGTGATCGCGACGGCCTCGGCCCGATGGGCCTCCAGCGCGTCGCCCCAGGTTTTCAGGGTTTTGATGTAGTGCGGCCGTAGTGACATCGCCTCCGGGACGGTGAAGCCGGCTTTTTCGCCGTGTTGCACCATCATCTCGGTGGTGGGCAGTCGCCCGCCCGGGAAGATCTCGGTGAGCATGAACTTGATGAATCGCGCGGTTTCGAAGGACAGTTTCTTGCCGCGGGCGTGCAGATCGTAGGGATGGTAGCTGACACTGCTCTGAATGGTCATCCGGCCGTCGTCGGGCAGGATGTCGAAGCAGTTCTTGAAGAAGTCGTCGTAGTTTTCGAAGCCGAAGTGTTCGAAGGCCTCGATCGAGACGATCCGGTCGACAGGTTCGTGGAATTCTTCCCAGCCGTGCAGCAGCACCCGATGCGAGCGGTTGGTGTCGATGGTGCTCAGCAGTTGTCGCGAGTAGGCGTGCTGGTTCTTCGACAGTGTCAGACCCACCACGTTGACGTCGTACTTCTCGACGGCGCGTTTCATCGTGGAGCCCCAGCCGCAGCCGATGTCCAGCAGCGTCATCCCGGGCCGCAGATCCAGCTTGTCCAGGTTCAAGTCGACCTTGGCCAGCTGGGCTTCCTCGAGTGTCAGGTCCGGCGGTTCGAAGTAGGCGCAGCTGTAGGTGCGGCTCGGGTCCTGAAACAGGGCGAAGAAGTCATCAGAGACGTCGTAATGGGCCTGGATCTCTTCGAAGTGGGGCCGCAGCCTGAGGGAGCGTGTCGCTTTCTCCACCATCTGTGCCTGTTCGCCTTCCTGGTGAAACTCCTGGTGAAACCTCGTTGTGGCCGACCCGTCGCCTGCTGGTCGTTCGCCCCGGCCGATCAGCAGCATACCGGGTGTTGACGATGGCAAACCGCAGCGGCGGCCCGTCCGTGTCCGGCTACTGTTTCTTCTTATCCAGGGTGAACTGGTTGACGTCGATGTAGCCGATCCGGAAGCGGTTCGCGCAGCCGGCCAGGTAGCGCATGTACCGCTGGTAGACCTCTTCTGACTGGATCGCGATCGCCTCGTCTCGGTGTGCCTCCAGCGCTGCGGCCCACAGGTCGAGGGTCTTGGCGTAGTGCGGCTGCAGTGACTGCCGACGGGTCAGCGTGAAGCCCGCCCGCGACGATCGGTCCTCCACCATCTCGATGGACGGCAGCCGGCCGCCCGGGAAGATCTCGGTGATGATGAACTTCATGAAGCGGGCCAACTCGAACGTCAGTGGCATGCCGCGTTCCACCATCTGCCGCCCGGTCAACCCGGTGATCGTGTGCAACAGCAGCACCCCGTCGTCGGGCAGGGCGTCGTAGGCCATGGTGAAGAAGTCGTCGTAGCGCTCGTGGCCGAAGTGCTCGAAGGCGCCGATGGACACGATCCGGTCCACCGGCTCGTCGAACTCCTCCCACCCGGCCAGCAGAACCCGTCGGGTGCGGGGGCTGTCCATTGCGATGAACGAGTTCTGCACGTGGACGGCCTGGTTTTTGCTCAGCGTCAGCCCGATGACGTTGACGTCGTATTTTTCGACGGCCCGCCGCATGGTGGCGCCCCAGCCGCAGCCGATGTCGAGCAGCGTCATACCGGGTCGAAGGCCCAGCTTGCCCAGCGCCAGGTCGATCTTGGCGATCTGCGCCTGCTCTAGCGTCATGTCGTCGCGTTCGAAGTAGGCGCAGCTGTAGGTCTGGGTGGGGTCCAGGAAGAGCCGGAAGAAGTCGTCGGACAGGTCGTAGTGAGCCTGCACGTCGTCGAAATTCGGTATGAGATTCTTCGGCAAAACCGGCCCCCATGGCGGTACGAAGGCAGCTCCCTCATGGGAGCCACATCAACCTTACGCGCGATCCGTTCCCCGCGCCGTCAACGACATGCGCCCTTCGGCCGTTATTTACCGAGGGTGAACTGGTGGACGCTGGTGTAGCCCTCGCGGAACAACTTGACGCAGCCGTTGAGGTACTTGTCGTAGCGGTCGTAGACCTCCTGCGACTGGGCGGCGATGGCCCTGTCCTTGTTGGCCGCCAGTGCCGCCGCCCAATCCTGCAGGGTCCGCACATAATTCGGGCCGATCTCGTGCACCCGGGCCACAGTGAACCCGGCTGCGACGGCGTGTTCTCTCACCATGGCCACCGACGGCAGCATGCCACCCGGGAAGATCTCCGTTCCGATGAACTTCCCGAATTTCATGAACTCCAACGTCAGCGGAAGGCCCTTGTCTTTCAGCTCCGTCTGGCTGGTGATTGCGGTGATGGTGTGCAGCAGCATGATCCCATCCGCCGGCAGCGTGTTGTAGGCCATTTCGAAGAAGCTGGGGTAGCGCTTGTGGCCGAAGTGTTCGAAGGCGCCGATCGACACGATCCGGTCCACCTGCTCGTCGAACTCCTCCCAGCCCTGCAGCCGCACCTCGACGTTGCGGGTGGTCGGGACTTTGGCCAGCTTTGTCAGGGCGTAGTCGCGTTGCCGCTCGCTCAGTGTCAGTCCGATGACGTTGACGTCGTAGTTCTCGATCGCCCGCTGCATGCCGCCGCCCCAGCCGCAGCCGATATCCAGCAGTGTCATGCCGGGTTGCAGGCCCAGCTTGCCCAGCGCCAGGTCGAACTTGGCGTTCTGCGCCTCGTCGCGGGTGGTGTCGGCGTTTTCGTAGTAGCCGCAGGTGTAGCCCATCGTCGGGCCCAGGAACAGCTCGAAGAACTCATTGGAGATGTCATAGATCGACTGCAGCTCCGCGTACTTCGGTTCTAGTTTTGGCATTCTCGGTTCAATTCGCCTTTGTCGCGGGTGGCCGCAGGTAGAAGGAAGGAAGACAGCCCCGACAGCCTACAGCAGCGCGGCTAGGGGCCACTAGCGGCTAGTACCAGCAGCAGCGTAATCGTGCAACCGTTAGGCGCCTGCGGCGAAGTTGGTGGTCAGCTCGCTGATGACCGGATCCCACAGCTCTTCGGGCAGTTCGTGGCCCATCCCGTCGTACAGCACCAGCCGCGCGCCGGCGATGGCACGGGCTACCGCCCGCCCGCCGGAAGGCCGCATCAGTTTGTCGGCCAAACCGTGGATGACCACGGTCGGCGCGGTGATCTGTCGGTTGTATCCGGCCAGGCTGCCGCTGCCGAGGATGGCACTGAACTGGCGGGCGATGCCCCACGGGTAGTAGCTGCGTTGGTAGGCCTCGGCCGCGTCGGCCCGGATCCGATGTTCTGGAACCGGGTAGCGCGGGCCGCCGATGATCCTGCTGACCCGCACCGCGTTGTCGACCACCACGTCCTGTGGTGATCCGGGTGGCGGACCGGTGAGCATCGCCAGCAGGGCGCGCGGTGCCGGTGGTGGCAGCAGCCCCCGGTTGTTGCTGGAGAAGATCACCGCCAGCGACGGCGTCCGTTCTGCGTAGCGGGCCGCGAACACCTGGGCGATCATGCCGCCCATCGACGCGCCGACGATGTGCGCGCGGCCGATGCCGAGGTGGTCGAGCACCGCGGCGGCGTCGTCGGCCATGTCTTCGAGCGTGTACACCGATCTGCTGCCCAGCCCCAGCCAGGAGCGGATCATCCGCGGCGCCACCGCGCCGCTCGCGTGGGTTCGGTCGAGCTTGGTCGACAGCCCGACATCTCGGTTGTCGAAGCGGATGACGCGCAGGCCGTGGGCGACCAGCTTTTCGCAGAACGCGGTCCGCCACAGCAGCAGCTGCGCGCCCAAACCCATGATCAGCAGCACCGCTGGGTCCGACGGGTCGCCCATGTCCTCGTAGAAGATGTCCAGGTCTTTCGAGCGCGCGGTTCCGCTGCGCTGCGGCTGGCGAGCCAACGGAGCCACCGCTATACCTCCAGTTCGTCCTTGTGTTCACGGCTCACGTCGACCATGAAGTTGGCGAAGTAGCCGGTCAGCTGCGGGTCGGACATCATCTGCCAGTGCGGCGCCAGCAGTTTCATGTAGCGCTCGACGTAGAGGAATTGCTTGCCGATTAACACCAGCTCGCGCGGCAGCTTGACGTCGTAGGCGTCGGCCAGCGCCGAGAGCTGCCGGCCGATGTCGGCGTAGGACATGTCGCCGAGCGACTTCATCGTCAGCGGTGTGGCGAACGCCGCCAGGTCCTTGGCGGCCTGCCCCTCCGGTTTGACCGTGCCGACCGCGCCCATCAGCACCACGATCTTGCCGGCCGCCGCGTGGTCCTTCTTCACCAGCAGCGCATAGACCAGCTCGCGCAGCAGCCAGCGGGTGCGCGGGTCGATGCGGCCCATGATGCCGAAGTCGAGGAACACCACCCGCCCTTGGCCGTCGACGAACAGGTTGCCGGCGTGCAGGTCGCCGTGGAATAGGCCGTGTCGCAGCCCTCCCTCGAAGGTGGCGAACAGCAAAGCCTTGACCAGCTCCACACCGTCGAAGCCCGCCTTGCGGATGGCGGCGGCGTCGTCGATGCGGATGCCGTGCACGCGCTGCATCGTCAACACCCGCTCGCTGGTGTAGTCCCAGTAGACGTCGGGCACCTCGATGTTCTTGCCCAGCGGTGAGGCGTGCAGGTGGGCGACCCAGGTCTGCATGGACTGGGCTTCGATGCGGAAATCCAGCTCTTCGGCGAGGTTGTCGGCGAAGTCGGCGACGACGTCGCGGGCGGACAGCCGCCGGCCCAGCTTGGCCAACTCGACGACCTGGGCGAAGCGTTTGAGGATCTGCAGGTCCGCGGCGACCCGGCGGCGGATGCCGGGCCGCTGGATTTTGACGACGACATCTTCGCCGCTGGGCAGGGTGGCGAAGTGCACCTGCGCGATGGATGCCGATGCGATCGGGGTTTCGTCGAAGCTGGCGAACAGTTCCGAGGGGTCCGCGCCGAGCTCCTCGACCAATAGTTTGTATATCTCGGTGGGATCAGCGGGTGGCACTGCGTCCAGCAGGCTGCGGAATTCCCGGGACAGCGGCTCGCCGAAAGCGCCCGGGCTCGAGGCGATGATCTGGCCGAATTTGACGTAGGTGGGACCCAGGTCGACGAAGGTCTGCGGAAGTTGCTTGATCACCTTCTGCTGGATCGGTCCCGGCGCCAGCAGCTTCGCGAAGACGCGGGCGGTGGCGCGGGTGAGCTGCCAGCCCGTCGCGCCGACCCGCGCCGCCTCGATCGGCAGCGGCACCCGGTCAAGCTTCGTCACCTGGCGGGGAACGGTCGAACTCATTGTTGCAGTGTGCCAAATTGGCCGGTCGTTACCGAATCGCGCAGGTCGCCTCGGTACATCACGGTACATCGCCTCGGTACATCACGGTATGCCGAGCGTGAAGCTGTTGCGAAAATCCTGGCGAATTTTCGCAACAGCTTCACGCTCGGCGCTGAGGGTATACGGATAACCGCCGTAGGGTTCAGGAATGTCAGGAACGGAAGTGCTCGCCGCGGAATCGACGGAGAAGTTCGTCGGTCCGGCCGATGCTCCGCTGCAACTGGCACGCGTTGCCTACACGGGGTGCACCCAGCCCAGCCGAATCCGCATCGACGGGGACGGTCTGGCCGGCGAGGCGACTACCGACGTCGACGGGGGGACCGTCGAGATTGCGGTGGCAGTCGACAACCCGGCCCCCGGCCAGCGACGCGCCGCGCGGGCGCACGCCGCGGAGATGTCGACAGAGTTCACCTTCACGGTGGCCGAACCGGGCTGGACGATGTTCATGGTCGGCCACTTCCACTACGACCCGGTGTGGTGGAACACGCAGGCCAACTACACCAGTGCGTGGGCCGAGGACCCACCGGGAGCATGCCGGCAGGCCAACGGCATCGACCTGGTGCGCGCCCACCTGGACTGGGCTCGCCGTGAGCCGGAGTACAAGTTCGCGCTCGCCGAGGTGGACTACCTCAAACCGTTCTGGGACACCCACCCCGAGCATCGCGTCGAGCTGCGCCGGCTCATCCGCGAAGGCCGCGTCGAAGTGCTCGGCGGGGCATACAACGAACCCAGCACCACCCTGGTCGGCCCGGAGACCACCATCCGGAACCTGGTGCACGGCAGCGGCTTTCAGCGTGGCGTAATGGGCCTCGGACATTCAGGACCGGCTGGGCCCGCTGGGCTGGCTGGGCCCGCTGGGCCGGCTGGGCCCGCTGGGCAGGCTGGGCCCGTTACCGCCTGGCAGCTCGACGTGTTCGGCCACGACCCGCAGTTCCCCGGGATGGCCGCCGATGCCGGGCTGACCGCCGGCGCGTGGGCGCGCGGGCCGTACCACCAGTGGGGCCCGATGGCCGAGGGCGCAGACCCGCGTTGCATGCAGTTCCCCAGCGAGTTCGAATGGGTCGCGCCCTCCGGGCGCGGCCTGCTCACCCACTACATGCCCGCGCACTACGCGGCCGGCTGGTGGATGGACTCGTCGACGACGCTGACCGAGGCCGAAGACGCCGTCTACCGGCTCTTCACCGAGCTGAAGAAGGTTGCCCTGACCCGCAATGTGCTGCTGCCCGTGGGCACCGACTTCACCCCGCCGAACCGGTGGGTGACCAAGATCCACCGGGACTGGGCGGCGCGTTACACCTGGCCGAAGTTCGTCTGCGCGCTGCCCCGGGAGTTCTTCGCGGCGGTGCGCGCGGAGCTGCACGCGCGCGGTGCGAGCCCGTCACCGCAGACCCGGGACATGAACCCGATCTACACCGGCACCTACGTCTCCTACATCGACACCAAGCAGGCCAACCGGGCCGCCGAGCAGGTGGTGCTCGACGCCGAGCGGTTCGCGGTGTTCGCGGCGCTGCTGACCGGTGCCGGGTACCCGCAGGCGGCGCTGGACAAGGCGTGGGCGCAGCTGGCCTTTTGCGCACACCATGACGCGATCACGGGATCGGAATCCGACCAGGTGTATCTGGATCTGCTGACCAGCTGGCGCGATGCCTGGCAGCTGGGTCGCAGCGCCCGCGACGGCGCGCTGACGGCGCTCTCCGGCGCGGTTACCGGCGGGGACGGCCCATGCCTGGTGGTGTGGAACCCGGTAGGCCGCCAGCGCACCGACGTGGTCACCGCGCACCTGGAAACGCCGCCGGCGACCGGAGTCCGGGTTCTCGACGGCGACGGCGTCGAAGTGCCCGCCCACGTCGAGGACGGCGGGCGAACCATCAGCTGGCTGGCGCGCGACGTGCCGTCGCTGGGCTGGCGAACCTACCGGTTGGCCGGCGGCAGGGGTGTTCCGGCCGCGGGCTGGCTGCCGGTTGCGGGCACCCGGATCTCCAACGAGCACTACCGGCTCACCGCCGACCCGTCCCGCGGCGGCGGGATCGTGTCGCTGGAGCAGGGCAGCCGCGAGCTGATCGCCGCCGGCGGGGTCGGCAACGAACTCGTCCTCTACGACGAGTACGCGGTGCACCCCAAGTCGGGTGAAGGCCCGTGGCATCTGGTGCCGAACGGCCCGGTCGTCGGCTCGGCGACCGTCAACGACGCCCGTGTGCAGGCCTACCGCGGCCCGCTGGGGGAGCGGCTCGTCGTCCGCGGCCGGATCGGCCGGGTGCTCACCTACACGCAGACGCTGACCCTGTGGCGTGGCGTAGCCCGAGTGGACTGCCGCACCACGATCGACGAGTTCACCGGCTCCGATGTGCTGCTGCGGCTGCGCTGGCCGTGCCCGGTGCCCGGCGCCATGCCGGTCGCCGAGGTCGGCGACGCCGTCATCGGGCGCGGCTTCGGGTTGCTGCACGACGAATCCGGGCGGTCGGTCGACGCTGTCGCGCACCCGTGGACCCTGGACACCGCGGCCCACCGCTGGTTCGGGTTGTCCTCGGCGGTGCGGGTCCGGGTCGGCGACGGAGTACGTGCGGTGTCGGTGGCCGATGTGGTGACGCCCGGCGACAGCGTCGCCGCGCCGGTGACCCGCCAGCTGATGGTCGCGCTGGTGCGCGCCGGGGTCACGGCCACTCGCACCGACGGCGACGGGCCCCGGTACGGCCACCTCGCCGTCGACTCCAACCTGCCGGACACGCGGATCGCGCTGGGCGGGCCGGACCGCAACCCGTTCACCAAGGCCGTGTTGGAAAGCGCCGACCCGGCCTACGGCGCCGAACTGGACCGGCAGCTGGGGACAACCGGGTGGGCCCGAGTGTGGGTGCCTGCGGCGGCGCCGCTGGCCGCGGTCTGGGTTGCCGGTGCGGACCTGCGCGACCCGCGGGCGCTGCCGGTGCTGGTGGTTGCCGGGTGCGACGACGCGGCTCTGGCGGTCGCGGTCACGGCTGTGGCCGAGGACCTCGCCGAAGCCGAGATCGTCGTGACCCAGCAGCCGCCGTCAGGGCTGGACCGTTTCGAGGGGCGGACCGTCGCACTGCTCAACCGGGGGGTGCCCGGCTTCGCCGTGGAGACCGACGGCACCTTGCACACCGCGCTGCTGCGATCCTGCACCGGCTGGCCGTCGGCGGCCTGGACAGACGCGCCGCGGCGCACCGTGCCCGACGGCACCGGCTTCCAGCTGCAACATTGGACTCACGTGTTCGACTACGCGCTGGTCTCCGGTGACGGCGACTGGCGCCGCGCCGAAATCCCGTCCCGCAGTGCTGAATTCGCTGGCCCGCTGGTGGCCGTCCCGGCAGGCGGGAAAGGCGGCCTGCCGGCGACGGGTTCGCTGCTGTGCCTGGGCGGAGACGGCGCGGTGGAGTTGGCTGCGTTGAAGGCGACCGGCAATCCGCTGGCCCAGGGCAGCGCGCGCGCCGTCGATCCCGCCGACATCACTCTGCGGCTGGTGGAAACCCACGGCCGCGACGCCACCGTCACCGTCGACTCCGACGTGGGCCGCGTGCGGCTGCTGGGCCGGGCCGACTTGTTGGAGCGACCGAGCGAGCACCCGCACCCGGACCGGCTGCACGGTTACGAGATCGCCACGCTGACAGCACGAGTCGGCACTGACCCGGTCGCCGACCCGACACCGGACATGCCTGACGCTGAGGCGGCCCAGCCACTCTACGCACGCTACTGGCTGCACAACCGCGGTCCCGCCCCGCTCGGCGGACTTCCGGCCGTGGCGCATCTGCACCCGCAGCGAGTCAGCTTGGACGCGGGCGCCCTGGGTAATGAGGTGACGTTGCGGCTGACCGTGGCCAGCGACTGCACCGATGCATCGCTGCGCGGCACGGTCGTCCTGATCTGCCCGCCCGGCTGGGTGGCCGACCCGCCCAAACTGCCCGTCACGCTGCCGCCCGGGGAGCACCTGGCTGTCGACGTCGCGTTGCGGGTCCCGCCGGATATCCATCCGGGGCTCTACCCGGTGCGGGCACAGCTTGCCGTCACTGGAGACGATCTGCCGCCGGCCTGGCGGCAGGTGGTGGAGGACGTCTGCGCGGTGTCGGTCGGTTCGGGTGAGGATCGGCTGCTCTATCTGGTCGACGCGCCGGCCGACGTTGCGGTCGCTGCCGGCGACACGGCGCGATTGGCGGTCACGGTCGGCACCGACGCGCGGGCCGACCTGGCGGTGGAGGCCCACCTGATCAGCCCGTGGGGTACCTGGGAGTGGACCGGCCAAGCGGCGCTCGGCGCGGTGCTGCCCGCCCGGGGCGTCGTCGACCTGCAGTTCGAGGTGAGCCCGCCGGTGTGGACCCAGCCCGGCACCTGGTGGGCCCTGGTCCGGGTGGGCTGCGCAGGCCGGCTGGTCTATTCGCCCGCGGTCCGGTTGACCGTGCGATGAGCGCGCTCACTGGGCTGACCCTGGCGCTGGACATCGGCGGCACCAAAATCGCCGCCGGCCTGGTCGACCCAGCCGGTGCGCTGGTGTATACGGCCACCCGGCCCACCCGGGGTGATTGCGACGCCGAGACGGTGTGGGCGGTGGTCGACGGCCTGATCGGCGACACGCTGCGCTCGGCCGGTAGCGCGATCAGCGGTGTCGGCATCGCGTCGGCCGGCCCGGTTGACCTGATCGCGGGGGCGGTCAGCCCGGTCAACATCGGCAGCTGGCGAGGTTTTCCGCTACGTGATCGGGTCGCCGCCGCGGTGCCCGGAGTGCCGGTCCGGCTGGGTTGCGACGGCATGTGTATGGCACTCGGTGAGCACCGCCTCGGCGCCGGACGTGGCGCCCGGTTCCTGCTGGGCATGGTGGTATCCACCGGAGTAGGCGGCGGGCTGGTGCTCGACGGCGTGCCCTACCAAGGCCGCACCGGCAACGCCGGGCACGTCGGCCACGTCGTCGTCGACCACGACGGCCCGCCGTGTCGGTGCGGTGGGCGGGGCTGCGTCGAAGCCGTCGCGGCCGGCCCGGCGATGGTGCGCTGGGCGGTGGCCAACGGCTGGCGGGCACCCCCCGGAGCCGACGCGGAAGCGTTGGCCGGTGCCGCCGCCACCGGTGACCCGATCGCCGGACAGGCGTTCAACCGCGGCGCGACGGCGCTGGCCGCCATGATCGCCTCGGTGGCGGCGGTGTGCGACCTGGACCTGGTGGTGATCGGCGGTGGAGTCGCCAAGTCGGGCGAAGTGCTCTTCGGCCCGCTGCGCGCAGCGCTGGCCGGTTACGCCCGGCTGGACTTTCTCGCCGGCCTGCGGGTGGTGCCCGCCCAACTCGGCGGCGACGCCGGCCTGATCGGTGCGGCCGCGCTGGCCCGGCTCAGCTGAACACTGGTGTCTCATCGGTCCCACCGGCCACCGGGCCGAACCATGCCACCGGGCCGAACCATATGGGGATTTGCCCGGCTTCGAGCGACAAGGCGACCGGGCCTTGACCGTTGGTACCCCCGGTACCCGGGCTGGGACGTACAGTCTCAGATTTGTCGCTCGAAGCCGGGCAAATCCCCATATGGTCGCGTTGCGGTGACTGATGAAGCAGGTGAGGCAGGTAAGGCAGGTGAGGCAGGTAAGGCAGATGAGGTAGATAAGGTAGGTGAGGCATCAGCGTCGTTTTGGCCGATGGCCACGGTCACGCTATGGTGGTTGCCATCCACCGAAGACCGTCGGCCACCGAGTAATCGGTTGAAGGCCCGGGAATCCCCGGCGGCCCACGCAGGAGGACGAGGCACCCGTCGGCGCACGTCGACGGAGCATGACGCCCCGACCGCCGCCTGCGTCGGGGCGTTCGTTGTTTCCCAGGGTCGGCCGGATGTCGCAGACCCCGAGGAGGTGCCGATGGCGCGCGCTGAGAAAGCCGCCGCAGTGACGGAGATCGCCGAGCAGTTCAAGGGCGCTACCGCGACCGTGATCACCGAATACCGCGGCCTGACGGTGGCCAACCTGGCCGAGCTGCGCCGCTCGCTCGCCGGGTCGGCGACCTACACCGTGGCGAAGAACACGCTGGTCAAAAGGGCGGCAGCGGAAGCGGGCATCGGCGGTCTCGACGAGCTGTTCCTCGGACCGACGGCGATCGCGTTCGTCAGCGGTGAGGCGGTCGACGCCGCCAAGGCCATCAAGAACTTCGCCAAAGACCATAACGCCCTGGTCATCAAGGGCGGCTACATGGACGGTCATCCACTGACCGTCGCCGAGGTGGAGCGCATCGCCGACCTGGAGTCCCGCGAGGTGCTGTTGGCCAAACTGGCCGGCGCGATGAAGGCCAACATGTCCAAGGCGGCCGGGCTGTTCAACGCTCCGGCATCGCAGGTGGCCCGGCTGGCGGCCGCACTGCAGGAAAAACTGCAAGAGAAAAAGTCTGCTGAATAGCCCGCCACTGGAAACCCCGAACCGGTAATCAGAAAGGATCCACATCATGGCCAAAATGTCCACCGACGACCTGCTGGACGCCTTCAAGGAGATGACGCTGTTGGAGCTGTCGGACTTCGTCAAGAAGTTCGAGGAGACCTTCGAGGTCACCGCGGCCGCGCCGGTCGCCGTCG
>NZ_JBYCLE010000350.1:0-4156 GCF_057473765.1 Mycobacterium sp. TH-M106
CCGCTCCCAGGAATCCGGACAGCACGGTTACGGGGACGGCGGGCACGTGTCGTCGCGGCATGCGTTAATGATAATCATTTTCAATAAGCTGGCAAGAGGCCTGCCCGGTGGGCCAGCCGGTAGGGCTGCCACGTTGGCGGACGTCGGCGCATGTCCCCGGCACGGAGACGATTCGGCTCAGGCCATCGGCGTCGAGTCGGTTCACTGCGCAGCGAAGGCTGTTTGTTGCGGCCAGTCGCATCAGCGGCGTGCTGAGAGCTCATCTCGCCGGGGCCTCAGGGTCACGGCGTCGGCAGGTATGTCCGACGCGGATTCGGGATGAGAGACTGTTCGCCGCAAGGCGATGACGACGCAGGAAGCCGGTGTGAGTCCGGCGCGGTCCCGCCACTGTCATCGGGGAGCGACCCTCATAAGCCACGGCCACAAGCTGGAAGGCGAGGCGAGCAGCGATCCGAGAGCCAGGAGACTCGCGTCATCGCGTCCTTCCAGCCCGGGGCGGTGTACCCCGAGAAAGCTGCGGTTCATGATGCTGAACGCTTTGTCCGGCGGCGCAGCCGCCCCGATCTGGATGGCCTCGCCCCCCGAGGCGCATTCGGCGCTGCTGGGCAGCGGCGCGGGCCCGGGCCCGCTGCTGGCGGCCGCCGAAACGTGGCGCTCGCTGAGCACTGTGTACGCCGCGACAGGCGACGAGCTGGCCACATTGCTGGCAGCCGTGCACGGCCAAACCTGGGCAGGCTCGACCGCCGAGGCCTACGTCGCCGCACATGAGCCGTACCTGGCATGGCTGAATCAGTCCAGCGCCGAGAGCGCTGCGAGGGCCGCCAGGCTGGAGACCGCCGCCGCGGCCTACAGCTGCGCGCTGGCAGCCATGCCGACACTGCCGGAACTGGCGTCGAATCACGCCACTCACGCCGCGTTGCTGGCGACAAATTTCTTCGGAATCAACACGATTGCGATCGCGCTCAACGAGGCCGATTACGCGCGGATGTGGATTCAGGCCGCCACTGTCATGGCGACGTATCACGGCGTAGCCGGTGCGGCGGCGACGCCCTCGCAGAGCACCCCCGCGCCCCGGATCGGGAATGTTCGCCTTCCCTCGGTATGGGATTTTTTCACCGGAATAGACAATCTCATCGAGCAAACTCTGCCGCCCGATCTCCGGCAATCCATCGGCGCGGTGTTCTGGGTCTTCCAAAGTCCGACCAATCTGGCAAGCCAGCTGCAGTACAACTTTCCGACCACTGACATCCCGGCGATAACGTGGGCCAGCGCCTACCGGGAGCTTTTCGTGTTGGACCCCTATTATTACGCTGCCTACTGGCCGACGGTGATAGCGGCGGCCGGCAACAATCCCGAATTGTTGCTCTGGTTTTCTCTCATCTACAGCCTGCAGATCGGTATCGACTACACCTGGGAAATTGCCCACGTGACTTATTTGCTGGGTGCAAATGGGCTCCTGACGCCGCTGGCGGCACCCCTGCTGGCCGCACCGGCCGGTGCAGTGGGCGGGTTCGGTGGGCTGGCGGGCCTTGCCGGGCTCGCACACCCGCCTGCGGTGCCCGTCATGCCCCCCGCGACGGTGGTCCCTGCCGTGAGTCTGCCGCCGGTCTCGGCGCCGGCCGTCGCACCGGCCGCTGTCGCGACAGTGCCGTCGCCCGCGGCTCCCGTGACGGCGGGGCCCGCCCCCCCGCCGTCACCACCGGCACCGCCAGCAGTCGGCCCAGGACCTTTTCCCTATCTGGTCGGAGCCCTGGGAATGCCCAACCGGGCGGGTGCTGGTGCCGCCGCGCCGAAGAAGGCAGCCGAGCCGGACATCGCCACGGCGCCGGCGGCCGTTGCGGCGGCCCGGGAACAGCCCCGCCGGCGCCGACGTCGCCGGGTGGATTCCCAGCAGCTCGGCCGCGGATTCGAATACATGGATCTGGCGCCGGCCCCAGATCCCGACGCTTCTACGGGCTGCACGGCCGAATCCATGACGGCTTGCGGGAACGCGGCGGTGACGGCGGACATCGCCGCAACCGCCGAGCGGGCCGGTCCCGAGCGGGCGGCAGGATTGATCACGCTGCCTGACGACGGGTTCGGCGGCCGGATGCCCATGCTGCCCGGCACATGGGACGACGACCCCCCCGAGTCGACGGGCCGTCACAGGCCATCGGCGTAATGTCGGATCAATGCGTAGCGAAGGTGATACCTGGGACATCACAACCAGTGTCGGCTCCACGGCGTTGTTCGTCGCGACCGCGCGGGCGCTGGAAGCCCAGAAGCCCGACCCGCTGGCCGTCGACCCGTTTGCCGAAGTCTTCTGCCGCGCTGTCGGCGGCCGCTGGGCTGACGTACTCGACGGTAACGCCCCCGACCACGACCTCAAGACGGCCGATTTCGGCGAGCACTTCGTCAACTTCCAGGGCGCCCGCACCAGATTCTTCGACGAGTACTTCCGCCGGGCCGCCGGCGCGGGCGTACGGCAGGTGGTCATCCTGGCGGCGGGACTGGACTCCCGCGCCTACCGCCTGGACTGGCCGGCCGCGACGACGATCTTCGAACTGGACCGCCCGCAGGTTCTCGACTTCAAACGCGCGGCGCTCGCCGATCGGGGTGCCCAACCGCGTGCGGTGCGCCGCGAGATCGCGGTCGACCTGCGCGAGGACTGGCCGCAGGCCCTGCGGGACAGCGGTTTCGATCCGGCCATGCCCTCGGCGTGGATCGCCGAGGGACTGCTGATCTATCTGCCGGCCGCCGCTCAGGAGCAGTTGTTCACCGGTATCGACGGCCTGGCCGGCCACGGCAGCCATGCCGCCATCGAGGATGGCACGCCGCTGGACCAGCAGGAGTTCGAGGCCAAGCGTGACCAGGAGCGGGCCGCGATGGATGCGGGCGGGGCGCAACGCCCGTTTTATCAACTGGTCTACAACGAGCGCTGCGCGCCGGCCACCGAATGGTTCGCCAACCGGGGGTGGCATGCGAGTGGCGTTTCGCTGGCCGACTACCTGCGGCAGGCCGGCCGCCCGGTGCCCGGTCCGGACACCGATGCGGGGTCCATGCTCGTCCGTAACACGCTGGTCAGCGCCGTCAAGGCGTAAGCGCGCGGTAACCCGCTTCGGCGTATCGCCGGGCGGCCGTCCGCATCTCGTCGGTGATCGGGCTGCGGTTCGCAGGTTCGTCCGCGAAGACGCGTTTCGCTGAGTCCTTGGAGTGGAACAAAGACTTTTCGGCCATGAGTTCGATTGCCGCAGTATCGATGTCGAGGCCGAAATGCGGGCCGACGCGCTCCCAGACCGCGGCGGGCAGCTCGGCGTGATCGACGCACAGGCGCCGAGTCATATCGCCATCGGCCGCATCCAGCATCGCGCCGAGCGCCCGCGCGGCGAACTCGGCGCGGCCCATGGTCGGTACCGCGGCCGGATCCAGGCCGAATCGCCACGCGGCGCGCAATGGGTGAGCCTGCAGCCCGAGCCAGCCCGGCGGGTCGGCAAGGAGCGAGGCGAGCACCAGAGCCGGATCGCGCTGGACCCAGACCCACGGCGTGTCGGGGAAGGCGGCGGCGAGCACGGCACGGCGGCGGAAGTTCCAGCTGGTGGTTTTGAGCACCAGCCGTTGTTCGTCGGCATGCCGGCGGCGGCCGAGAGCCCGGACCAGCAGCCGCACCAGGTGGACCAACGTGGCGTCGTCGAGCCGGCCGGGACCGAGTCCGAGGAGCGTGTTGAGCGGCGCCGGCTCGGCGACGACGACGACACCGGGCAGCACGCCCAACAGCCGGGACACCAGCGTGGACCCACACCGCGACAGGTGAAAGATCATGCCGGCCGGCTCCAGTGACGGCTCGTCGTCCAGCGCGGCCAGCGCATCGAGTCCGGTCCGCACGAGCGGGCGGGCGGTGGGGCCGGCCGCCCAGCGGTTGACGGTCCGGTCGAAGAACGGTTCGGTGAAGCGCTCTGCGGACAGGTCGGCCCAGTAGACCGCCGGGGCGGCCCCGGAGAAGTCGAGCCTGATGGGCGTCCAGCGGGCCAGGTCGGCGAATTCCATGGGAAGCCTTCGATCAATCGCCGGGCAGCCGGATGAGGAATCCGCTGGTGACGAGCCTTCGGGCCAGCATGATTTGTTGGTCCAGACGCAGCCCGGGCAGTTCGCACACGTGAAAAGGCCGCGTGCTGGATGC
>NZ_JBYCLE010000351.1:0-2432 GCF_057473765.1 Mycobacterium sp. TH-M106
TGGCCAACTGCCCCGACACCAAACTCGTGCTGGGCGGGTATTCCCAGGGCGCGAGCGTGATCGAACTCGCCACCGATTCGCTGCCGGCCTCGGTGGCAGATCACGTCGCCGCGGTGGCACTGTTCGGCACTCCCTCGAGCGGGTACGCGAGCGCGATGATGGGTGACCCGCTGCCGACGCTCGCCGCGCCCTACCGCCCCAAGAGCATCGACGTGTGCCTGCCGGACGACATCGTCTGCGACAAAAACGGGACCATGCTCGCGCACATCATGTACATCCAGTCCGGCACGGTAGAAGAGGCCGCGACATTCGCCGCGAGTCGCCTGTAGCCGTACGCCTGTGGATAACTGAGTAGGCTTCGCCGCCAGGCGTGGCAGTGTCGGGGCCGTGGGCGCTCGCTACGCGGTGGATGCGGCGATGCCGGTGCTGCTGCGGCCCGACGGGGCGGTGCAAGTCGGCTGGGATCCGCGCCGGGCGGTGCTGATCCGGCCTCCCCGCGGCCTGACCGCGGCAGGCATGGCCGCCTTGCTGCGGTCGATGCAGTCTCCGACCGAGATCACCGCGTTGCAGCGCCAGGCCGCCGACCGGGGCCTGGCCGACGCCGACGAGCTGGTCGACATCGTCGACGCCCTGGCCGCTGCGGGCATAGTCACCCAGGTCACCCAGGTCACCCAGGCCACCCCGGCAACCCGGGCCACAACCCCGGGGCCCGACAAGCCGGTGCGCTCCCGGTCGGCGTCGATCCGGGTGCACGGCTGCGGGCCGCTGTCGGACCTGTTGGTGGACGCGCTGCGCTGCTCGGGTGCCCGGATCCGGCGCAGCAGCCAGCCACACGCCGCGCCGACCACCGCCGGAACCGACCTGGTGGTGCTGTCGGATTACCTGGTCGCCGACCCGCGGTTGGTGCGCGAGCTGCACACCGAGGGCGTGCCCCATCTTCCGGTGCGGGTGCGCGACGGTACCGGGCTGGTCGGCCCACTGGTCCTTCCCGGCGTGACCAGCTGCCTGGGCTGCGCCGATCTGCACCGTCGTGACCGGGACGCCGCCTGGCCGGCGGTGGCGGCCCAGCTGCACGGCACCGTCGGGCATGCCGACCGGGCGACCGTGTTGGCGACCGCGGCGCTGGCGCTCAACCAGATCAACCGGGTGATAGCGGCGATACGCGGTACGGCCTATACACCCGGAGCACCCGGAGCACGCAACAGCGGACCACCACCGACCCTGAACGCCACGCTGGAGTTCGACTTGGGCGCCGGCTCGATCGTTGCCCGGCACTGGACGCGCCATCCGCTGTGCCACTGCTGACGCCGATGGTCGCCACGTCCGTGGCGGCCACGCACAGCCGGTCATGGATGATGGATGCGTGGCGGAGATACAACGCCGAGGCGCTGCGCGTAATGCCAAGCTGGCCAGCCTGCCGGTCGGATTCGCGGGCCGGGCGGCGCTCGGATTCGGCAAGCGATTGACCGGCAAGTCAAAAGACGAGGTCACCGCCGAACTCATGGAGAAAGCGGCCGACCAGGTGTTCACCGTCCTCGGTGAGCTCAAGGGCGGTGCGATGAAGGTCGGGCAGGCGCTGTCGGTGATGGAAGCTGCGATCCCCGAGCAGTTCGGGGAGCCCTACCGCGACGCACTGACCAAGCTGCAGAAGGACGCGCCGCCGATGGCGGCGACCAGAGTGCACCGGGTGCTCGACGCCCAATTGGGCACCAAGTGGCGGCAGCGCTTCGCCGAATTCGATGACACGCCGATCGCCTCGGCCAGCATCGGGCAGGTGCACAAGGCGGTGTGGTCCGACGGACGTGAAGTGGCCGTCAAGATCCAGTACCCCGGTGCCGACGAGGCGTTGCGCGCCGACCTGAAGACCATTCGGCGTCTGGTCGGCGTGTTCAAGCAGTTAGCGCCCGGCGCGGACATTCAAGGTGTTGTCGACGAGCTGATCGAGCGCACCGAGATGGAGCTGGACTACCGGCTGGAGGCCGACAACCAGCGGGCGTTCGCCCGGGCCTATGCAGGTGACCCGCACCTGGCCATCCCACACGTGGTGGCCAGCGCCCCCAAGGTCATCATTCAGGAGTGGATCGACGGGATCCCGATGGCGGAGATCATCCGCGACGGCACCGTCGAACAGCGCGACCTGATCGGTACCCGGCTGATGGAACTCACCCTCGGCGCACCGCGGCAGCTGGAGATGATGCACGGCGACGCGCATCCGGGCAACTTCATGCTGCTGCCGGACGGCCGGATGGGCGTCATCGACTTCGGCGCGGTGGCGCCGCTGCCCGGCGGATTCCCGGTCGAACTGGGGATGGCGATCCGGTTGGCCCGGGACAAAAACTACGACCTGCTGTTGCCGACCATGGAGCGGGTCGGCTTCATCCAGAAGGGCCAGCAGGTGTCGGTGCGTGACATCGACGAGATGCTGCGCCAGT
>NZ_JBYCLE010000352.1:0-8081 GCF_057473765.1 Mycobacterium sp. TH-M106
CCGAGTGCGCCACCGGGGTGACCAAGCAGGTCACCGTCGACACCGCGGTGCTGTGCGACCGCTGCCAGGGGCGGGGCACCAACGGCGACACCAAGCCCACCACCTGCGACACCTGCGGTGGCCGCGGCGAGGTGCAAAGCGTGCAGCGTTCGTTGCTCGGTCAGGTGATGACGTCGCGGCAGTGCCCGGTCTGCCGCGGTGTCGGTGAGGTCATCATGGATCCGTGCTCGCACTGCGGCGGTGACGGCCGGGTGCGGTCCCGTCGCGAGATCAGCGTGAAGATCCCAGCCGGCGTCGGCGACGGCATGCGGGTCCGGCTGGCCGCGCAGGGAGAAGTGGGGCCCGGCGGCGGGCCGGCCGGCGACCTGTACGTCGAGGTCCACGAGCAGCCGCATGACATCTTCGTCCGCGACAACGACGACCTGCACTGCACCGTCGCGGTGCCGATGGTCGACGCGGCGCTGGGTGGCACGGTGACGGTGGACGCGATTCTGGACGGGCGCACCGAGATCGCCATCGCGCCCGGCACCCAGCCCGGGGCCACCATCACGCTGCGCGGTCACGGCATGCCGCACCTGCGGTCCGGGGTGCGCGGCAACCTGCACGCCCACGTCGAGGTGGTCGTGCCCGACCGGCTGGACTCCCGCGACACCGAGTTGCTGCGCGAACTGAAAAACCACCGCCAGCACGACGCACCCGAGGTCCGCTCCACCCGCGGCGACGGCGGCGGCGGGTTGTTCAGCCGGCTGCGGGAAACATTTTCCGGGCGTTGAGCCGGGACCGGTGGCGGGCCTATTCTACGTCGACGACCTGCCCGATGGCGGGGCGCTGGCCGTAGTCGGCGGTGACGAGGGATTCCACGCCGCAGCGGTGCGCCGCATCCGCTCCGGTGAGCAGTTGATGCTGTCCGACGGAGCCGGCGGCCTGGCCCGTTGCCGGGTGGAAGAGGCCGGCCGGGCGGGGCTGCGCGCCCGGGTGTTGGACCGTTGGACCGTGGCACCGGCCGCACCGGCGGTGACGGTGGTGCAGGCACTGCCCAAGTCCGACCGTTCCGAGCTGGCGATCGAGCTGGCCACCGAGGCCGGTGCCGACGGGTTCATCGCCTGGCAGGCGGCCCGCTGCGTGGCACGCTGGGACGGGTCGCGGGTTGACAGAGGGCTAGCGCGGTGGCGGGCGGTGGCGCGGGCAGCGGCAGGGCAGTCCCGGCGTGCTCATGTGCCGCCGGTCTCCGGTGTGCTGTCCACCGCCGCGCTGGTGTCGTGGGTGAGTGAACAGATTGGCGCCGGTGTGGTGGTGCTGGCGCTCCACGAATCGGCGACGGTGGGGTTAGGCCGCATGGCGCTGGCAGGGGCGCCATCATTGGCGCTGGTGGTCGGCCCGGAGGGCGGCATCACCGACGACGAGGTCGCCGCATTGACCGACGCCGGAGCCGTGGCGGTGCGGCTGGGGCCGACGGTGCTGCGCACCTCGACGGCGGCCGCGGTCGCGCTGGGCGCGCTGGGGGTGCTGACTCCGCGCTGGGCCGAGCCGGCTGGCGGGCGGTGACATCGACGCCGCGCTGGGCCGAGCCGGCTGGCGGGCGGTGACATCACTGGGCGGCGGTACAGCCGCGCTCGGCCGCAAACGACGTCAACGTGCCGGCGATTTCCTCGACCCCGAGTTCGCCACGTTGCGCGACGTCGTTGATGAATGTCTCCGCTGCGTCGATGTCGAAGTGGGAGGCGAGTTCAATGTCATTGAGGGCCAGAAACGTCCACGCCGCAGCCCACGCGGTGCGTTTGTTGGCGTCGACGAGGGCGTGGTTGCGGGCCAGCGACTGCAACAGCGCCGCAGCCTTGGAGTACAGGCCGGGATAGGCGTCCACACCGAATATCGTCGTCCGGGGTCGGGCCAGGGCCGCGTCGAGCAGCCCGTAGTCGCCGACGTCGAGCACGTGACCGACGGCCACCGCCCCGGCGGTGAGCACGTCGTCGCGGTCTAAAAACTCGGTCAAGCCAAGCGGCGATTCAACTCCGTCGAGCGCTCGGCGACCCGGCGCGCCGCCTCGGCGACCCGGCGCTTGTGTTCACTGGCGGCGGTGACGATGACGCCATGCGCGAACGCCCGCAGCGACAAGTTTTCATTCCCGGCAGCCGCACGAACAGCGGCCAGTTCTTCGTCGGTGAAGCTGATGTTCAAAGACGGCACAACGATAATGGTACCACAAATGGTGCTGAATTCGGTACTGGACGCTATGTGGCGCCGATGTCGACCAGACGTAAGCCCGCGATCCGGTCGAAGTGCCGGCGGTTTCGCGTCGCGAACGGGAGGTCTGCCTTCAGGCAGATGCTGGCCTGCAGGCAGTCCGCCATCCCGATGTCTTGGCCAGCGGACCGCAACGACGCGGCCACCTCGCCGGCGCGCAGCGCCGAACCGGGGTCGAGCGGGAAGGTCCGCGACCGGGCGAGTCGGAGAATGTCGTCTCGGCGCGCCAGAAAATCCGCGCCGACCCGCAATTCGAATGCGGTTATCGCCGTGATCCGAAGGCGGCGCCCGGCGATCAATTCGCGCACCAACGACGTTCCAGGCCCGTTGCCGCGGAGAAAGTCGATCACCAGGTCGGTGTCGACGACTACGAGGCCCGCCACGCGGTCTTCGCGTCTTCGATGCGGGATCGCATTTCCCGCGCATCGGACTCGGTGAGTACACCTTCCAGCCCGAGCAGCAGATCGAGCTCGTCCACGTGCAAGTCCGCGAGGTACCCGTCCAATGCTTCCTGGACCAGTGCGGAGAAGCCGCGGATACCACGGCGCTGCGCAATCGCACTGAGGGCACGGTGCTGTTCCTCGGTAATCTCCACCGTTGTCCGCATGTGCGCATGCTAGCATGTGCGGCTGCGGGGAGTCGGTCCATCGCTCCCGAGGCCTGCTGTCAGCGGTGTCAGCGGTAGACTGGCACCACTAAGCCTCGCTCAGACCGCAGAAAGCAGGCCTCAGACACCACGTGACGACCCGCGAGACCAACGCTGCTGATTCCTGCTCGCAGGTGCGCAGCAGCATCGAAATTCCGTCCGATGTGGTCGTGGGCCTGCTGGGTTCCGCCGACGAGAACCTGCGCGCGCTCGAACGCGTCCTCGCCGCCGACCTGCACGTGCGCGGCAACGCCGTCACCGTGTCCGGTGAGCGCGCCGACGTTGCGCTCGCCGAGCGGGTGCTCACCGAGTTGATCGCGATCGCGGCCGGCGGGCAGACGCTGACACCGGAGGCGGTTCGTCACAGCGTCGCGATGCTGGTCGGCGCCGCCAACGAGTCACCGGCCGAGGTCTTCACCCTCGACATCTTGTCCCGGCGCGGCAAGACGATCCGGCCGAAGACGCTGAACCAGAAACGCTACGTCGACGCCATCGACGCCAACACCATCGTGTTCGGCATTGGCCCGGCCGGTACCGGAAAGACATATCTGGCGATGGCCAAGGCGGTCAACGCGCTGCAGAGTAAGCAGGTCACCCGTATTATCATGACCCGTCCGGCGGTGGAAGCCGGTGAGCGCCTTGGGTTTTTGCCGGGCACGCTGAGCGAGAAGATCGACCCGTACCTGCGCCCGCTTTACGACGCGCTCTACGACATGATGGACCCGGAGCTGATTTCGAAGCTGATGACGTCAGGCGTCATCGAAGTTGCGCCGCTGGGCTATATGCGCGGCCGGGCGCAGCCGGTATGCACCAAGGTCCTGACTCCCGAAGGTTTTCGACCTATCGGCGAGCTTCGAGTCGGGGATTGGGTCGTTGGCTCGGACGGACAACCCACCGAAGTTCTGGGCGTCTTCCCACAAGGCTTCCAGGAGATCTACCGAATCCACACCCAGGATGGTTCGTCGACGCTCGCGTCCGGCGATCACCTCTGGTCGGTGTATACCCGCCTCGACCGGAAACGCAACAAGCCGCGGGTGCTGCAGACCAAAGAGATGATCGGCAATCTCCGCGCAGCGCACGACCACTGCTACGAGCTGCCGCTGCTTAGCGCGCCGGTGAATTTCGTCGCGCGGCCGGTGCCGCTCGACCCGTACGCACTGGGTCTCCTGTTGGGCGATGGACCGGCCACCACATTCATCCCCGAGGTCTACCTGGTCAACGCGCCCGAGGTGCGGCTGGCTGTCCTGCAGGGCTTGCTCGATTCCGACGGCGGTCGGGTAATCCAGCGGGGGCGGATGTGCCGGATCCAGTTCACGACCATCTCCGATCGGCTGCGTGACGGCGTGGTGTTCCTGGTCCGTTCGCTCGGCGGTGTCGTCGCCCAGCGCACGAGGCCGGCGGCGGGACTGCCGCGCGGTCGAGCAGTGCGTCACGTCCTCGACATCCGGCTCCCCGACGGCGTCATGGCGTTCCGGGCGGCCCGCAAGGCCGCGAAGTACAACGCGGCCGGCGGCGCCAAGCCGATGCGTTTCATCGACCGCATCGAGCCGGCAGGCACCGAGGAGGCCGTCTGCATCCAGGTTGCCGCCCCCGACTCGCTGTATGTCACCGAGGATTTCCTGCTCACCCACAACACCCTCAACAACGCGTTCATCATCCTCGACGAGGCGCAGAACACCACCGCCGAGCAGATGAAGATGTTTCTGACCCGGCTGGGTTTCGGGTCCAAGGTGGTGGTCACCGGCGACATCACCCAGGTCGACCTGCCCGGCGGCGCCAGGTCGGGCCTGCGGGCCGCCGTCGACATCCTCGACGGCATCGACGACATCCACGTCGCCGAGCTGACCAGTGTCGACGTGGTGCGCCACCGGCTGGTTTCGGAGATCGTCGACGCCTACGCCAGACACGACGCGAAGCACTCTCAACCGGGGCTGGGAATGAACCGGGCGGCCCGGCGGGCTGGGAGCACCCGCGGCCGCCGATGACCAGGATCGAGGTGGCCAACGAGTCGGGTCTCGACGTCTCCGAAGTCGAGCTGGTCAATGTCGCCCGGTTCGTGCTGGACAAGATGAATGTCAACCCGGCCGCGGAGTTGTCGATGCTGCTGCTGGACACCGCGGCCATGGCCGACCTGCACATGCGCTGGATGGACCTGCCCGGGCCCACCGACGTGATGAGCTTCCCGATGGACGAGCTGGAGCCGGGTGGACGCCCGGACGCACCCGAGCCCAGTCCGGCCATGCTCGGCGACGTCGTGCTGTGTCCGGAGTTCGCGGCCAGGCAGGCCGAATCCGTCGGCCATTCGCTGGGCCACGAGTTGGCGCTGCTCACTGTGCACGGCGTGCTGCACCTGCTCGGCTACGATCACGCCGAACCCGACGAAGAAAAAGAGATGCTGGCGCTGCAAGACCGGCTGCTGCAGGACTGGGTCGCCGACCAGGTGTCGGCCTACCACCTGGAAACCCAGGCTGAGAGGGATCGCCGGCTGCTGGACAAGTCAAGGTATTTCGACGAACCGTGACGGGAACGGCGCTGTTGTCCAGCGTGATCGCGTTGATCGTGTTCGGTGGTCTACTCGCGGCGACGGACGCGGCGATCAGCACGGTGTCGCCGGCCCGGGTCGAGGAGATGGTCCGCGAGCGGCGCCCCGGTGCGACATGGCTGGCGAAGCTGATGACCGAGCCGGCCCGCTACATCAACCTGGTGGTGTTGCTGCGGACGGCCTGCGAGATCACTGCGACTGCGCTGCTGGTGTTTCTGCTGCACGTGGCGCTCGGCCTGGACTGGGGCCTGTTCGTGGCCACCGTGACCATGGTGGTGGTCAGCTTCGTCGTCATCGGGGTTGGGCCGCGCACCCTGGGCCGGCAGAACGCATACCCCATCGCATTGGTGGCCGCCCTTCCGCTGCAGGTGATTTCGGTGCTGCTCACTCCGGTCAGCCGGCTGCTGGTGGTGCTGGGTAACGCGCTGACTCCCGGCCACGGCTTCCGCAACGGGCCGTTCGCATCCGAGATCGAACTGCGCGAAGTGGTCGATATGGCCCAACAGCGTGGCGTCGTCGCCGCCGACGAGCGGCAGATGATCGAATCGGTCTTCAAACTCGGCGACACCGCGGCCCGCGAGGTGATGGTGCCGCGCACCGAGATGATCTGGATCGAAGCCGACAAATCGGCCGATCAGGCGATGTCGCTCGCGGTGCGCAGCGGGCACTCCCGCATCCCGGTGATCGGCGAGAACGTCGACGACATCCTCGGCGTGGTGTACCTGAAAGACCTTGTTCAGCACACCCGTTCATTGTCAAGCAGCAGTCAAGACGGCCGGGACGGCCCGGACACCACCGTGGCGCAGGTGATGCGCCCGGCCGTGTTCGTGCCGGACTGCAAGCCACTGGACGAGCTGCTGCGCGAGATGCAGCGGCACCGCTACCACATGGCGCTGCTGGTCGACGAGTACGGCGCGATCGCGGGGCTGGCCACCATCGAGGACGTGCTGGAGGAGATCGTCGGCGAGATCGCCGACGAGTACGACGAGGGTGAAATTGCCCCGGTAGAGGACTTGGGCGACAGCCGGTTTCGGGTGTCGACGCGGCTGCCGATCGAAGACCTGGGCGAGCTGTATGGCGAGCGGGGCGGCGTGCGGTTCGCCGACGTCGACGTCGACACCGTGGGCGGGCTGCTCGCCCTGGAGCTGGGCCGGGTGCCGCTGCCGGGGGCCCAGGTAGTGTCACACGGGCTGCGGCTGCTCGCCGAGGGAGGCCGTGACGCCCGTGGGCGGGTGCGGATCGGCACCGTTTTGGTGAGTCCCGTCAGCCCCGACCTTGCTGAGGAGGCCCCGGGGATGGCTGATCTGGAGCCGACGTGACCGAGTTCCGCTCCGGCTTCGTGTGTTTGGTCGGTCGGCCGAACACCGGCAAGTCGACGCTCATCAATGCCCTGGTCGGGTCGAAGGTGGCCATCACCTCCACCCGGCCGCAGACCACCCGGCACACCATTCGCGGCGTCGTGCACCGCGACGACTTCCAGATCGTGGTGATCGACACGCCGGGTCTGCATCGTCCGCGCACCCTGCTGGGCAGACGACTCAACGACCGGGTCCGCGACACCTACGCCGAGGTCGACGTCATCGGGCTGTGCATCCCCGCCGACGAGGCGATCGGGCCGGGGGACCGCTGGATCGCCGCCCAGATCCGCGCGGTCGCACCCAACACCGCGCTGGTTGTCGTCGTCACCAAGATCGACCGGGTGCCCCGGGAGCAGGTTGCCGCGCAACTGGTCGCTGCAAGCGAGCTCGCCGGTGAAGCGGAGATCGTCCCGGTGTCGGCGGTCACCGGGGAGCAGGTCGACGTGCTGATCGACGTGCTGGCCGCTGCGCTGCCGCCCGGTCCGGCGTTCTACCCGGACGGCGAGCTGACCGACGAGCCCGAAGAAACCCTGATGGCCGAGTTCATCCGGGAGGCTGCGCTGGAGGGGGTGCGCGATGAGCTGCCGCATTCGCTGGCCGTGGTGGTCGAAGACGTAGAGCGGCGCGGCCGAGACGAAGGGGACGACCTGATCGACGTGCACGCCGTCCTCTACGTCGAGCGCGACAGTCAGAAGGGCATCGTCATCGGCCGCGGCGGTGCCCGGCTGCGGGAGGTGGGTACCGCCGCGCGCGGCCAGATCGAGAAGCTGCTCGGCACCAAGGTCTTCCTCGACTTGCGGGTCAAGGTCGCCAAGAACTGGCAACGCGACCCTAGGCAACTCGGCCGGCTGGGCTTTTGACGTCTTTGTCGCGCGCGCCCGGCCGCGCCGAGAAGGCATTCGGTACATTGCGTGGGTGCGGATAAGCAAGCCGTTGGTGGTCGCGTCGGTTGGCCTGGTGATGGGCACGGGATGGTTGGCTGCCTGTGGAAAAGAACACAAGCCGATCGACACCGCCAAGGTGTTCGACGTCAAGTCGACGTTCGGCGACGGGTACAAAACCAAAACCACCGGCCCGAGAGACATCGACCCGAAGATGCTCGGGCCGCAGAAACTCCCACCGGGAGTGAAGTTCGACCCGTCCGACTGCGGCGAGTACGTCACGAGCGGGCGGCTGCCCAAGGGCATCCGGGGCAAGATGTCGGTGTTCTCCGCCGACGGGGACGGCAACCGCTTCGTCGTCATCGCCGTGCAGGCCGACAAGGACATGCCGTTCGACGCCGCAGAAGCCA
>NZ_JBYCLE010000353.1:0-17857 GCF_057473765.1 Mycobacterium sp. TH-M106
TGCTGGGGCTGGAGGACTCCGGTTCGCGGATGAACCGGATCGGCCGCAACGAGCTGAACTACGGCGGCCACCGCAGCATCGCCCGCAGCCTGGCCGAACTGGACGCGGTCACTGTCGAGGAGGTCAATGTGCTGGCCCGCCGCCTGCTGCGCCAACCCTGCGGTGTCGCGGTGCTCGGCCCGCACCGGTCGAAAGGCTCGCTTCCCCGGTGGCTGCGGTCGATGTCAGGCTAGGCGGATGACTTTCAGCTTCGCCGAACTCGCAGTGCCCGTGGTGGCCGCGCCGATGGCCGGCGGCCCGAGCACCCCGGCGCTGGCGGCGGCGGTGTCGGATGCCGGCGGGCTGGGGTTCGTCGCCGGCGGATACCTGAGCGCACCACAGCTTGACGAGGACATCACGGCCGCGCGTGCCGCCGCCAGTGGACCCGTCGGTGTCAATCTCTTTGTGCCCCAACCCAGTACCGCCGACATGGTGCAGCTCGACGAATACGCGGAACACTTGGAGCCACTGGCCGAACATTACGGCGTCACGGTGGGTATGCCGCGCCCCGGAGACGACGACCTCTGGTCGGAGAAGCTGGAAGTGATGTCCGATGTCCGGCCCGCGGTGGCGTCCTTCACATTCGGAACCCCGCCGCCGGAGACCTTAGCGATGCTGCGGGAGTTGAACATCCTGACCCTGGTCACCGTGACGTCAGTCTATGAAGCCGGCATCGCCGTCGCCCACGGAGCCGACGGTCTGGTAGTGCAGGGCCCCGATGCCGGGGGACACCGCGGCACCTTCGCACCGGACGCGCAACCCGGAACCGAGTCGCTGGGTGAACTGCTCGACGACATCGTCGGTGCCCATGAGGGTGTTCCGGTTGTCGCCGCCGGCGGCTTGGGCACCGCCGCCGATGTGGCCGGGGCGTTGCGGCGTGGCGCGGTGGCTGCGCAGGTCGGAACCGCACTGCTGCTGTGCGACGAGGCCGGAACCAACCCTATCTACCGCGCCGCGCTGCAGGACCCGAGCTTCGTCAACACCGTTGTGACGCGGTCGTTTTCCGGGCGGTATGCGCGTGCCCTGGAGAATGACTTCACCCGCGTTCTCGACGACGTGGCGCCGCTGGGATACCCCGAGGTCAACCACATGACGTTGCCGATCCGCGCGGCGGCGGTGGCGTTCGGAGATCCGCAGGGCACCAGCCTGTGGGCGGGGACCGCGTACCGTTGCGCTCGTCCGGGACCGGCGGCCGATATCGTCGCCGGCCTGACCGGCTGAATCCGTCACGGCAAGCAGAGCGGCTGCGCTAACTTCAGGGCATGGATTTTCGCTTTGACCCGGCTCGGCTCGTCGACCTGGCAGAGCAGACCACACGCAGCTATATCAAGGCCGCCGAATGGGGCGAGCGGCAGATCTTCGCGGCGGTCCGGTCGGCAATGGGCGTCAGCTCGGGCGAGGCTCCTGCGCCGCCTCCGCCGGTCTCCGCCGAGGTACCGGAGAGTCTCGACGCCAAGATGCACAACCTGCTGGACCGTGCGGTCGGGCAGAACACGGCGTCGAGCCGCCAGGAGCTGTTCCACAAGATCCTCGACCAGATGCTGCCCGACGAAGCGCGGATCATCAGTGCCCTGTCCGACGGGTCGGCATCTCCGTTGCTGAACGTCTACGCGCGCACCCGTGCGGGCCTGGTGGGAGAGGTGGTGCTGGAGAACATGTCGCTGATCGGAAAGACCGCCGGCCTCGCCCTTCCGCACCTGACACCGATGTATGTCAGCCATCTGCTCTCCCTCGGGCTTCTCGAGTCCGGGCCCGAGGACATCACCTTGAAGGACGAGTACGAGATTCTCGGCGCAGACACCGCGGTGCTGGCGGCCGTCAAGAAGGCCGGCCGTGGCCCGATCCCAGCGCATACCGAGAAGTACACGCTGCGTCTGTCCGGACTCGGCCTGGAATTGTGGGCTGCTGTGCGCGGAGCCCAGGAACGCGGGTGACGTCCTCCGTCGTCGCCCTGCAGCGCTGGGGTGAGATCGCCGCCGACGCCAAGCTGAACTGGTTCATCTATCTATCCATGCCGTTGGTGGCCGCCTTCGTCGGCTACGTCACCAAGCTCGTCGCCTTGCAGATGCTCTATCGGCCGATCGAGTTCGTCGGTATCGGGCCGTTGGGCTGGCAGGGTGTGATCCCGCGCCGCGCCGGCAAGACCGCGGCGGTGACCATCCAGATGATGACCGACCGGCTGCTGCGGCCCGAGGAGATCCTGGACAAGATCGACGCCAGACAGGTGGTGGAGGATCTGCGCGAGCCACTGACCCGCAGCATCGAGGAGATGGCCCGCGAACTCGCGGAGATGGTGCGCCCCGGCCTGTGGGCCGCACTGCCGGCCGTGGGCCGCGAGGCGGTGCTGTCCCGGGTGCACGCGGCTGCGCCCGGCGTTGTCGATAATCTGCTCACCGAGATGAGGGCCGACCTGCCGCGGTTCATCGACCTGCACTACCTCGCCGTCACCACGCTGGTGAAGAACAAGGCCCAGCTCAACGACATGATGCGGGGGATGGGTGGGGCGGCATTGACGTTCATCCGCCGCAGCGGCATCTACTTCGGCTTCGCGATCGGGCTGGTGCAGATGGTCGCGTGGGGTGTGTTCCACAACCCCTGGATCATGCCCGGGTTCGGCTTTGTCACCGGTTTCGCCAGCGACTGGCTGGCGTTGAACCTGATCTTCATACCCCGCCAACCGAAGAAGTTCCTCGGGTTTCCGGTCCACGGTGTGCTGCATGCGCAACGCGACGCCGTGACCCGCGACTACGCCCGCCTGCTGGCCACCGACCTCTTCGCACCGGAGGTGCTGATGGAGGCGGTGCTGCAGGGTCCGACCTCCGAACGGCTGTTCACCCTCGTCGACAGGGAGATCTCGATGGCGGTCGACGCACAGGCCGGCATCACGCGACCGCTGATCACGCTGGCGATCGGCACCAAACGCTACCGCGAGGTCAAGGACGCCATCGTGCGGATGCTGCTGGAGCGCCTGCCGGACACCATGGCCGAAGCCAGGGACTACGCCGTCAAAACCCTCGACGTCGAGAACCTCGTCATCGACAAGATGAACAAGCTCACACCCGAGCAGTACGAATCCATCCTGCGACCGGTCTTCAAAGACGACGAGATGCTCATGGTCACCGTCGGCGCCGTGCTGGGTTTTCTGGTCGGCGAGCTGCAGGTGGTGCTGGTCGAGCAACTCGGCAGATAGCCGCTAGGGTGTTCCCATGCTGAAGATCAGCGATGACGCGGCGGGTCCGCACGACGCCTGCCTGGATCACGAGCGCATCGTCTTACAGGCGCGCGACGTCAGGTTCGACTGGTCGAAATTGCCCGTCCACTACGTGCCGGGCGAACCGTTCGCCACCCACTTCGCCAACGTGCTGCACCTGCTGTTGCCCGCTGGCGAGGAGTTCTTCGTCGAGGTTTTCAAGCAGGCACTGCCGCTGATCAAGGACGACCAGCTGCGGCTGGACGTGCAGGGCTTTATCGGTCAGGAGGCTACCCATTCCCAGGCCCACGCCGGTGTCGTCGACCATCTGGCCGCGCAGGGCATCGACCTGTCGCCCTACACCGGCCAGATCACGTGGCTGTTCGACAAGCTGCTGGGCGAGCGGCCGAAATGGAGCGAACGACGTCGGCACAAGTGGCTGTTGGAGCGGGTGGCGCTGGTGGCGGCCATCGAGCACTACACCGCGATCCTGGGCGAGTGGATCCTCGACACGCCTGCGCTTGACGCCGTCGGCACCGACCCGGTGATGCTGGACCTGCTGCGCTGGCACGGCGCCGAAGAGGTCGAGCACAAGGCCGTCGCCTTCGACGCGATGAAGCACCTGCGGGCCGGGTACTGGCGGCAGGTCCGCACCCAGCTGGCGGTGACACCACTGATGCTGTGGCTGTGGGTGCGTGGACTGCGGTTCATGTATTCGGTGGACCCGGAGCTTCCGGCGGGCGCCAAGCCACGCTGGCGGGACTGGTTCACGGTGTCGCGGCGCGGTCTGGTGCCCGCGCCGTTGGAATTCGTCCCCGCTATCGCCGCCTACTACAAGCCCAGATTCCATCCTTCCCAGCTGGGCGGGGTGGAACGGGCGGTGAACTATCTCGCGGTCTCGCCCGCCGCCCGCGCCACCCACTGACGGGACGACTTCATGACCACCACCGCTGTTACCGCCCGGGACGGCGTGATTCTGGCCGTGCACGCCTACACCGACATCGATCCGCGACGGCCGACCGTCCTGGCGATCCACGGCTACCCGGACAATCACCACCTCTGGGATGGGGTCGCTGAGCAACTGGCCGATACCTACCCCGGCCGCTACAACGTCGTCGCCTACGACGTGCGCGGGGCCGGTGAGTCATCAGCCCCGGCGGACAAGTCGGGGTACCGGTTTCCCCAGCTGCTTGCCGACATCGGCGCCGTGATCGACCACCTCGGTGTCGACCGGGTGCATCTGTTGGGACACGACTGGGGTTCGATCCAGGGCTGGGCCGCGGTCACCGATCCGGTGTTGATGCCGAAAATCGCCTCCTATACCTCGATCTCGGGGCCGCACCTGGATTATGCCGGTAAGTTCCTGCGGTCGCCGCGCAGCCTGCGCGCGATCGTCGATGTGGCCAAGCAGGGGCTGGCTTCGACATACATCTGGCTGTTTCTGACGCCGAAGCTGCCAGAGGCATTGTTCCGAATCAGGTTTGGCCGCAAGGTTGTTGAAAGGCTTGGGCGCATCGGCGATTCCAGCACCCGTTCGCGTGCCGCGGTTCGCAGCGCTCGCGACTACCGCAACGGGCTCAACCTGTACCGGGCGAACATGCCAAAGCCGTTGCTCTCCCCGGCGAAGCAGCTGCCCACCACCGACGTTGGGGTCCAGGTGCTGGTGCCGCGCAGGGACATCTTCGTCACTCCCGCTCTGCAGTGCTTCACCGGCTCGATTCCGGCCGGCGGTCGGGTCGTTTCGATCATCGGCGGCCACTGGGTGGTGACCAGCCGTCCCGATGTCATCGCCAGATTGACGGCAGAGTGGGTCGACCGCGCGGTGGCTGCCGGTATCCGCGACATTCAACAAGGAAAATGAGAGCCGCTGTGCGGCAAGATATCTGGAAATCTAGGCCCGTCGACCTCTATGGCCGGCGCAGGCATGACCGGTTCTACACCATGCTGTGGGGCGCCGTCACCTTGTTCAAAGGTTTTTCCGTTGTCTCGCGGTGGAAGCCCGCGCAGGTGGAACCGGTGCGGCGGACGATCGCCGCCGTCGTCGCCAAGCGCGAGATGGTCACCCCGGATGCCGTGGCGTTGACCTTAGCCGACCCGGATGGCGGCCTGCTGCCGTCCTGGACGCCGGGCGCGCACATCGATGTCCAGTTGCCGTCCGGTCGCCGCCGCCAGTATTCGCTGTGCGGACAGCCCGGCCGGCGTATCGATTACCGCATCGCGGTGCGCCGGCTCGACGACGGCGGCGGCGGGTCGGTGGAGATGCACGAGACCTTCGCAGAAGGCGACACGCTGGTTTTCGAGGGTCCGCGTAACGCGTTCTACCTCGGCACCGGAGAAGACGAGGTGCTGTTCGTGATCGGCGGCATCGGGGTGACGCCGATCCTGCCGATGATCATTGAAGCGCAGCGGCGCAGGATTTCTTGGCGTGCAGTGTATGCGGGCCGCAGCCGTGAATACATGCCGCTGTTGGACGAGGTGCTGGCGGTGGCGACGGACCGGGTTACCGTGTGGGCCGACGACGAGCGCGGAGGGTTCGCCGGCACCGAAGACCTGCTGGCCGGTGCCGGGCTCCGAACCGCGGTGTACGTCTGCGGGCCCGCCGAAATGCTGGAAGCGGTGCGCACCGCCCGCAGTGAAGTCGCCGAAAACTCCAGGCATGTCAAGCATGTCAAGCATGTCGAGCATGTCAGGGCGCCGCTGCACTACGAACGGTTCAGCCCGCCGCCGGTCGTCGACGGGGTGCCGTTCGAATTGGAACTGGCCCGCTCCGGGCGGGTGCTGTCCATACCGGCGGACCGCTCCGCGCTGGCCGTCATGCTCGACGTGGACCCGACGACGCCGTGCTCATGCCGGCAGGGATTCTGCGGCACCTGCCGCGTCAAGGTGCTGGCCGGCCGGGTCGACCATCGCGGGCGCATTGCCGAGGCCGACGATGAGATGCTGGTCTGCGTCTCGCGGGCGCGCGGCGACCGGGTGGTCGTCGACGCCTGAGCGCACCGCCAGGCGCAATTGTCGACGGTTTGCGGCGATTGGTCGAGCCGGGCGCGCCGGCGAGCGGTGGCAGCACCAGTAGGCTGCAGCTATGCGGGTGGGCGTGCTGGGCGCCAAAGGCAAAGTCGGTGCGACGATGGTCACGGCGGTGCGCGCCGCAGCGGATCTGACGCTGTCGGCGCAGGTCGATGCCGGCGACCCACTGAGCCTGCTGACCGACAGCGGCACCGAGGTGGTGATCGACTTCACCCATCCCGACGTCGTCATGGACAATCTGAAGTTCTTGATCGACAACCGGATCTCCGCGGTAGTCGGCACCACGGGTTTCACCGGGGAGCGGCTGACCCGCGTGCGGTCATGGTTGGAGGCCGAGCCAGGCGCCGCGGTCCTGATTGCACCCAATTTCGCGATCGGGGCGGTGCTGTCCATGCACTTCGCTGTCCAGGCGGCCAGGTTCTACGACTCGGTGGAAGTCATCGAGCTGCATCATCCGCAGAAGGCCGATGCCCCGTCGGGCACCGCGGTGCGCACCGCCGAGCTGATCGCAGAGGCCCGAAAAGACCTGCCGCCCAACCCCGATGCCACCAGCACCAGCCTGCCCGGCGCCCGCGGTGCCGACGTCAACGGCATCCCGGTGCACTCGGTGCGGCTGGCCGGGCTGGTCGCCCACCAGGAGGTGCTGTTGGGCACCGCCGGGGAGACGCTGAGCATCCGTCACGACAGCCTGGACCGCACCTCGTTCGTGCCCGGCGTGCTGCTGGCCGTACGGCGCATCTCGGAGCGTCCCGGCCTGACCGTGGGTATCGAACCGCTGCTGGACCTAAAATGACGAATATTATTGCGGTGTCACGTCTTAGCCGAATCCAGTTGCTCGTCGCTTTCATGTGTCTGGTGCTGCTGACGTATCTGGTGCTGCTGGGCCGCATGGCGGTGCTGATGATCATCTCCGGCTCCGGGGTGGCGATCGGGTTGGGCGCGGCGCTGCTGATCTTGCCGGTCATCGGGCTGTGGGCGATGATCGCCACGCTGCGCGACGGGTTCGCCCACCAGCGGCTGGCGCGGCTGATCGCCGACGACGGCATGGAACTGGATGTCAGCGCGTTGCCCCGCCGGCCGTCGGGGCGCGTCCAGCGCGAGGCCGCCGACGCGCTGTTCTACGCCGTCCGCGAAGAATTGGAGCGCGAGCCGGACGATTGGCGGCGCTGGTACCGGCTCGCGCGTGCCTACGACCACGCCGGGGACCGCCGCCGGGCGCGCGAGGCGCTGCGGATCGCGGTCCGACTGCAGCAAAGCTGCCGATGACCGCGCCGGCGACGATGCAGAGCGTAGCGATGCTGAGGAGCGGCGCCGATGAGTAGCAAGACGCTGCTCGTGGTGCACCACACGCCGTCGCCACCCACCCGGGAGTTACTCGAGGCGGTGCTGGCCGGTGCCAACGACCCGGCCATCGAGGGCGTCGAGGTGGTGGTCCGGCCGGCGCTGGCCGGCGTGGTGTGCGACATGCTGGAGGCCGACGGCTACCTGTTCGGCACCCCGGCCAACCTCGGCTACATGTCCGGTGCGCTCAAGCACTTCTTCGACACCGTCTATTACCCGAGCCTGGATCATGTGGCGGGGCGGCCGTATGGGCTGTGGGTGCACGGCAACAACGACACCGTCGGGGCGGCCAACGCGGTGTACAAGGCGGCTACCGGCCTGGCGTTGGAGAAGGTGGCCGACACCCTGGAAGTCGTCGGCGCGGTCGACGCCAGGGCGCGAGACGCCGCCTATGAACTCGGCGGCACCCTGGCCGCGACGCTCATGGAGAGCTGATGGAATTTCACGGGAGAGAATAAAGGTCGGTCCAGGCGCTGCCCGAATACGCTACGTCAGTGAGACCTGCGGCCGCGTTTGTGCCCTGCGCCAGCCAGGAGATGTCGATGGGCCCCAATCCGGGGATCGTGAAGAAATCCTTGATCAGGTTGGCGCCGTCGGGCCCTATCCCGGGGAGGTCGTAGTACATGTTCTGGAAGCCCAAACCGTAGTTGACGATGTCAAAAAGCGAGCCGGGCGGTGGAACGTCTCCGGGGTCGTCGCCTGGGGTGCCCGATGAGTCGGAGGTGACGACGAGAGCCAGGGAGTAATGAGTTAACAACAAGTTCGGCATGGAAGCCACGTCGGCATCGAAGCTCCCGACTGGAGTGCCGTCTGCGCCGCTAACGTCGAAGAGCTGCTGTCCTTGAATGACGGTGGTTTGCGGCGCGAGCCCGTTTATGCCGGTGAACACCTCTGGAGAATGCCTATCAGGAGCGATGGTGTCTTCGCCGAAGGAGAACGGCTGGATCGCCAAACCGTCCGTGAGTCCTGCCGAGGCGTTATCGTCCTGGAAGAGTGGGGAAAGATTCAGCTTGCCGAGGGGGGTCACCAGGGTAGTTGTGATCGCGTTGCCGCTGGGTGAGGGGAGAGACGAGTAATCGAGCTGGACGCCGGGGAGCGATTTCAGTTCTATGGTGTTGAACACCGAGCCCACCGGCGGGATGTCTCCGGCTTTGGTTCCTGGGATGCCGGTGACGTCGTTAGTGACGAGGAGTGCCTCGGTGTGAAAGCCAAAGACGTCGGTTGTTGGCGTTGTAGCGGCGTCGAACATACCGACCGGACTACCGTTGTAGAGGAAGTCAAATTGCTGATACCCCTGAGGGGTGATGTCCAGCGGCGCAAGCCCGCTTATCGCGGTGAACATTGGACTGCCATGAGCCTGGATCTCGTCGGGTAACACGGCCGGCGGATCTGCTGCGTTAAAGCCCAGGAGGTCGACGATTAACCAGGTAAGGTCGACGTTACCCAGCGGTGTCACCAGCGTGTCATGGCTCGCATCGCCGTCGGACCCGGGTACGGAGGAGTAAACGTTTTCGAAGGTGTGGCCGAAGAACCAAATATTGCTGAACACCGATCCGTTCGGTGGAATTGTCCCGGTTGTGTCTTCGGAGCCGGGTACATCGGAAGTGACGAGAAGTTCCTGGTTGCTGATTGAATCGCCGTCGCTAGCGGGCTGATCCGGCGCAAGGTACGGGAAGGTGGATTCGTAGGCGTAGAAGGTGCCTACGACGTCGCCATTAGTGTTCGTAACATCGAATGGCTGATATCCTTGAATGCTGCCGTCCGCACCCGGTGGAGCTGTAAAGCTGTTGTAAATTCCGATGAGCGTTTCGGGTGCCACGGGCTGGAAGGTATAGAAAGCGGGATTGAAGTCGTTGTCGTCGGCCAGCGCGACGGCCAGCGGCAGTATCGCGGCACCGAGCAGCGCCCCGGCAACCGTGCCCAGGGCGCGGGTGGGACAATGGCGGTTCATCAAGAGCCGTTGCCGCTGATTTCTCAGCAATCACATCGACACGCGTTCCATACAAGAAACAGCAGCATACAGCACGGACTCAGCGACGGATGCTCTGTCGCGCCGATGCTGCACGTCAACCAGGCTCGCTGGACAGCCCGAACGCGTCGTAGACGAAGCCGAGGTCGCTCCGGATGCGTTCCGCGGTGAGACCGAACTGTTCGGGCGAGTGCTGGTGACCGCTGGTGTAGCTGCGCTGTCGCTCCGCCTGCGCCCGCACCTCCTCCCGGAAGGCCGCACCCGGCTCGATCTCGATGAAACCGAGGATCTTCTCGATCGTCGGCTCGAGGTTGCCCAGCAGGTCCGGGTAGCGCACCACCAAGAGGTTCTGCTCCGGGATTCGGCCAGCCAGCCGGGCTTCGTGGAAGCGGCGGATCATGTCGCACGATGCCTGGTAGAGGTTCTCCAGCCAGCGTTGTTGGTCCTCCTTGCTGGTGCGGTTCCAGATGTCGTAGGCGTTCTCCAGCACTCTGGCCAACAGCGACATCCCAGACGGGATGACCTCGACCGGGTCGCGGGCGACGTAAACCAGCCGGCAGTCGGGGTAGCGCCGCAGCAACGCGTCCAGGCGGAAGGTGAGCATGCTCGACTTGACCAGGATGCGGCGGGCACGTTTGAACGTCAGATTCCGCCGCCAGCACGCCTCGTAGTACCGGAAGAAGCGTTCCTCGTCGCGCGCCCGGATGCCTTCGATCCCGAATTCCTGCCGCGACAGGTCGCTGCCCCAGATGTCCTGCCAGGCCAGGAAGTACGCCCAGGCGAACGGACCGTCGAGGGTGCGGAAGAACCACGCGACGTCGTCGGTCTCGATACCGCGCAGGCTGGTGTCGTGCACGTCGGAGGGATGGTAGCGTGCCGGCGACAGCCGATCGGCGCGCGAGACGACTCTGCTCAACAGCTTGCGGGCGGTGATGGCCGGGAAGAGCATCTCCCACAGCTCGAGGGCGGCCATGTCGCCGGCCCCGAGCAACAGCCGGTGCAGGAACGTGGTGCCGCTGCGCGGGTTGCCGATGATGAAGATCGGCCGGTCGATCACCTGCTTGCGAAACCGCGGATAAGCGATGTGGTCCAGGCCGAGGGTCATCGCAGAGACGGCCTGGCGCACCTGCAGGATCAGGAACGTGCCCAGCGGCCGCAGCCAGAGCCGGAACGTCTTGGTGATCGCCCGGTACAGCCGCAGGTGGTGCCGCATCAGCCGTCCCACACCGCGGCGGCGCAGACGATCGTGAAACCGGCCGCGGCGCTCGCGAGGACGACCTTGTCGCCGGCCTGGACGGTCCCGCTGCGCAGTCGGTGATCCAGCGCGACCGCCCACGAGGTGCTGGCGGTGTTGCCGAACAGCGCGTGGGTGTGGATGCCCGCCTGCGGGCGCGCGCCGAGTTCGGTGAAAACGCGCTCCAGCACCGCCTCGCTGGGCTGGTGGAACGCGTAGTGGTCGACGTCGGCCGGTGACCACCCGGCGTCCGTCGTCAGGGCGCGGATCTCGGGCGGCACATGCACCGCGAGGGCGAACAGCTCTTTGGACTGCGACGTGAAGTGGCCGTCGACGGGTGCCTTGCAGATGTCGTAGTGCTCGGAGAGTGTCTTGTGCCGAATTCCCACCACCCGGGCGCTGCCCGCCGGCAGGGGTCCGCGGGTGACCAGCAGCGCGGCGGCGGCGTTGCCGAGCGTCAGGCCGGCTACGCCGACCGCCATGTCCTCGGGCGACTGGATGTCGTAGCTGATCCGGTCGCGCATCAGCTCACCGGCGCAGATGAGCGCCGTCTGCAGCTCGTCGTGCAGGACGAAATAGCCCGCGACGACGTGCAGCGCCTCGATCAGCCCGGCGCAGGCGCAGGTCACGTCGATGGCGTGCAGTGGCTTCGCGCCGAGGCGACCGGCGACCTCGGTGGCGGTGGCCGGCTCGAAGTTTTCCCGGGCGATCCCGCCGTAGATCAGCAGGTCGACCTCGGACGCCGGCACGGCGTTCTCGGCCAGGCAGGCGGCCGCCGCGCGCGACGCGAACTCGCCGGGCGACAGCGTCGGATCGGTCACCAGGTAGCGCAGCTTGGTGTTGCACCGGTCGAACACGTACCGGATACCCTGCTCGATCGGCTCCCAATCGGCCGTCGAGCCGCGAAACAGGTCGCGGACGTGTGACAGCACCCTGTCGTTGTCGACGACCTCGTCCGGCGTGATGATCGCGGGCCGGGACAGGTGGAGGCTGGGCAGGTTCATCGGGCGGTACCGCCCACCGTGAGGGCAGGCATCCGATTTCGCAAGACTCCCCCTCATGAAATAGACGCAGGTTCTCGAAGTTACCAGAAGCCAACGTGCAATCCGTGCCGCGGTCAGTGAGCGGCGGACCGATACCGGTGTGCGAGGCACCACACCGTCGTAGGGTGGCGCCAGAATGGAGTGGACATGACTTCAGAGCCTGCCGTGATCGAGATTTCGCGCCGGCACAACCCATTTCCGACCGCAGGAGTATCCCGAGATGCCCGCGGCGTACCGCACTACGACCACCTGCCGGAGACGCTGCTGGACTTGCTCGCCGACCAGGTGCAGCACCGGCCGGACAGCGAAGCCGTGGTGGAGCTCGGCGCCGACCGGGTGACCTACCGCCAGCTGTGGCAGCGTGCGGCCCGGGTGGCGGGCGGGTTGCACAACGCCGGCCTGCACCGCGGCGACCGGGTGGGGGTGCGCTATCCGGCGGGCCTGGATTGGGTGCTGGCGTTCTGGGGCGCGCTGATGGCCGGCGGGGTGCCGGTGGCAGTCAACACCCGCTCGGCGGCACCGGAAGTGGAGTTCGTCCTCTCCGACGCTGGTGCGCGGATCGACCTGGCGCCGGATGTCCCACTGCCGGACGGCGAACCGTATCTGGTGGACGGACTGGGCGCCGCCGATGTCGCGGCGTTGTTCTACACCTCGGGCACCACCGGGCGCCCCAAGGGGGTGCCCACCACCCACGAGGCGTTTTTGACCAATGCCGAGAGCATGATGCGCTGCATGGGGGAGTCCCGGGATATCGGCGAACAGTTGCGCACGCTGATCTCGGTGCCGCTTTTTCATGTGACCGGCTGCAACTCGCAACTTTTGGTCGCCGCTTACGCCGGGGGCGCGGCGGTGATCATGCCGGCGTTGGACCTGCCCGGGCTGATCAACGCGCTGCCCGCCGAACGGATCTCATCGCTGGTGACCGTCCCGGCGATCTACGCCCTGCTGCTGCGACACCCCGGTTTCGCCGCTGCCGACATCTCCGGGGTCCGGTGGGTCGGCTACGGCGGCGCGCCGATTGCGCCGTCACTGGTCAAGTCGCTACAGAACGCATTCGATACCGGCACCGTGTTCAACGGATACGGGATGACCGAGACCGCGTCGCTGATGACCGTGCTGCCCGACTCCGAAGCCTTCCAGCACGCCGACTCGGTGGGCTACGTGGTGCCTTCCGGCGACATCGGCCTGGTACCCCTCGGCGACGACCCGACCACCGGTGAGCTGGTGGTGCGCGGCGCCAATGTGACCGCCGGCTACTGGAACCGGCCGGAGGCCACCGCGGCCACCATCGTGGACGGCTGGCTGCACACCGGCGACGTGGTCCGGGTCGACGACGCAGGCCGGGTGCACATCGTCGACCGGCTCAAGGACATCATCATCCGGGGCGGTGAGAACGTCTCCAGCGTCGAGGTGGAGGCGGTGCTGCTGGCGGCGCCGGGCGTCACCGACGCCTGCGTGCTGCCGGTGCCCGACGACGTGATGGGCGAGAAAGTCGGCGCGGTGCTGGTCGGCGACTCCCACGGTGTCGACGTGGTCGCGGTGCTCGAGCACTGCCGCGGCCAGCTCGCTGATTTCAAGGTGCCGCAGTACGTCACGGTGGTCACCGAGGCGCTGCCGCGCACCGCGAGCGGCAAGCTGCTCAAAGGGCAGCTGCGCGAGCAGGTGGCCTGGGGCGCACCGTTGCGATGACTTCCTCCAGAATCGAGCTGGTCGCCGCGAGTCATGATTGCTATCATGCATTCATGACCCAAGTGACCTGGCGTGCTCCCGATGAGCTTGTCGAGCGAGTACGCCAAGTAGCGTCGCGGCGTGGCTGGAGCCTCAACGAATACCTCACCCAACTGGCTCAAGCTGCAACGGACCCAGCTCTCGCCGGCAGCGATGTCGACCGGCTTCGTGAGCGCCTTGCGCTGGCTGGGTTGCTGGCCGAAACCGGCCGGCGGCGCGTCCGCCCGGATGGCGGTGCTGTCACACGCGCGCGCAGGGCCGCGGGTGCGGGCACACCGTTGTCTCGCCTGGTGGTACGTGATAGGGGGTGAGCGCTGGCGTCTTCGCCGACTCTTCCGCGCTGGTGAAGCTCTACGCCGATGAGCCGGACTGCGCCGACGTCAGAAAATTGTCGCATCTGGTAGTCAGTCAGCTGGCACGAGTCGAAGTTCCGGCAGCACTGTGGCGGAAGCACCGTATGAGCGAGCTCGCGGCAACCGATGCCGGTGTCCTCGTTGCCGACTTCGAAGCGGACTACTTCGGCGACATCGACGAGCCGCCCCGGTTCTCGGTCGTTGCGGTCACCGTGGCCGTCGTCGATGCTGCCGCGCACCTCGTGGGTGTTCACGGGCTGCGGGCCTACGACGCGATACAGCTCGCGAGCGCCTTGTCTGTAGCCGATGCGGTGCCGGACGGTATCGACTTCCTCGCCTACGACGACGCGCTCAACGCCGCTGCCGCAGCCGAAGGATTGACGTCCACGCTGCGCCGCTGACCACCGGCTGATGCTCACAGATCGACGTTGGGCGGCCGACGACGGGCTGGTCAGTAGCCCGCAGAGCGGGCCCTTGAGCACCACCTGAGGTCCCGCGGCCCGGCGTAGGCGGACCTGTGCGATTCTGTGTCTGCTCGCGCGGAGAGGAGTGCGTATGCAGGTTGACCGCAAGGTTGCCATCGTCACGGGCGGCGGCGGCGGAATCGGCGGCGCGCTGGCGGCGGCGCTGACCCGACAGGGTGCGCGGGTGGTGGCCGCCGACCTCGACGGCGGAGCCGCGCGGGCGGTGGCCGACCGGGTCAACGCCGAGCGGCCCGGCACCGTCGTCAGTGCGGGCGCCGACGTCTCCGACACCGCCGCGATCCGACAGCTGATCGACTTGGCCGAGCAGGAATTCGGGCCGGTGGACTTGTACTTCGCCAATGCCGGCATTACCGGTCCGCCGGGTTTGGACGCCGGCGAGAGCGACTGGGACCGGTCCATCGACGTCAACCTGCGCGCGCATATCCGCGCTGCGCAACTGCTGGTGCCCGGCTGGGTGCAGCGCGGCGAGGGCTACTTCGTCAGCACCGCATCAGCGGCCGGCCTGCTCACCCAGCTCGGCGGTGCCACCTATGCGGTGACCAAGCACGCTGCGGTCGGATTCGCCGAATGGCTGAACATCAGCTACGGCGACCAAGGCGTCCGGGTCAGCTGCCTGTGCCCGATGGGGGTGAACACCCAACTGCTGCACGCCGGTGAGCGTTCCGGTGACCCACTCGGCGAGCTGGCCAGCCGAGCGGTCACCACCGCCGGCGACGTGCTAGAACCCGCGCAGGTTGCCGACGCCGTGCTGGCGGCGATCGCCGACGAACGGTTCTTGATCCTGCCGCACCCGGTGGTGCTGGAGATGTACCGCCACAAGGCAACCGACTACGACCGCTGGCTGCGCGGCATGCGCCGCTACCAACGCGGCTTGCTCAACCCCGGTGAGAAGGAGTTCTGATGCCCTGTATGTCACTGTTCGAAATGACCGACCGAGCAAAGAAATACCATGCAGATCTGCTGGAGTTCATGGACTCGCACATCTACCCTGCCGAGCCGGTCTATGAGCAGCAGATGCGCGATTCCGGTGACCCGCACTTCCAGCCGCCGATCATCGAGGAGCTCAAAACCGAAGCTCGCAAACAGGGATTGTGGAACCTGTTCCATCCGCATCCCGAGTGGGGGCCGGGCCTGACCAATCTGGAGTATGCGCCGCTGGCCGAGATCATGGGCCACAGCCCGCATCTGGCCCCGGAGGCGTGCAACTGCAGCGCACCCGACACCGGCAACATGGAGGTGTTCACCCTATTCGGCAGCGACGAGCACAAGGAGAAATACCTCAAACCGTTGCTCGACGGCAAGATCCGCTCGGCGTTCGCGATGACCGAGCCGCAGGCGGCCTGCTCGGACGCCACCAACGTGGCGCTGTCCATGGTGCGCGACGGCGACGAGTACGTGCTCAACGGGCGGAAGTGGTTCGCCTCCAACGCATTGCACGCCAACTGCACGGTGATGATCGTGATGGGCAAAACCGATCCGGACGCCGCAACGCATCTTCAGCAGTCCATGATGGTGGTGCCGATCGACGCACCCGGGGTCACCGTGCTGCGCGGGGTGCCGGTCTTCGGCTACCAGGACCGGGAGGGCCACGCCGAGATCGACTTTCACGACGTCCGGGTGCCCGCCAAGGACGTGCTGATGGGCGAAGGGATGGGATTCGCGATCGCCCAGGCCCGGCTCGGGCCGGGCCGCATCCACCACTGCATGCGCACGATCGGCATGGCCGAGCGTGCGCTGGAGCTGCTGTGCCGGCGGGCGGAGTCGCGGATCACCTTCGGCAAGCCGGTCAGCGCGAACGCCAACATCCGGGACTGGATCGCCGAGGCACGCATCGACATCGAGATGATCCGACTGCTCACCCTCAAGGCCGCCTACCTGATGGACACCGTCGGCAACAAGGCGGCGCAGACCGAGATCGCGGCGATCAAGGTCGCCGCCCCCAACATCGCGCTGAAGATCGTCGACCGGGCGATCCAGGTGCATGGCGCCGGCGGTGTCACCGACGACTTCGTGTTGGCGGGGTTCTGGGCGCACCTGCGCACGCTGCGACTGGCCGACGGCCCGGACGAGGTACACAAGCGCGCGATCGCCCGGCAAGAGTTGCGCAAATACCGTGAGGCCGCGCGATGACCGCGCCCGAACTGACCGGTCGCACCGCGGTCATCACCGGCGGATCCCGCGGAATCGGGCTGGCGATCGGGCAGCAGCTGGCTGCCGCCGGTGCCAACGTGGTGCTCACCTCCCGCAAGCAGGAAAACGCCGACGCGGCGGCTGAGCAGGTCAGGCAGATCACCGGCAACGTGCTGGGTGTCGCCGCCCACGCCGCCGAGGAAGGCGCGGCCAAGCACTGCATCGACCTCACCCTGGAGCGGTTCGGCAGCATCGATATCCTCGTCAACAACGCTGGAACCAACCCCGCGTTCGGCCCGCTGATCGACCAGGACCACGCCGTCTTCGCCAAGATCTTCGACATCAACCTGTGGGCGCCGCTGCTGTGGACCTCGCTCGCGGTCAAGTCGTGGATGGGAGAGCACGGCGGAGCGGTCGTCAACATCGCCTCCATCGGCGGCATGTCGTTCGAAGCCGGCCTCGGCCTGTACAACACCACCAAAGCCGCGCTGATCCACGTCACCAAGCAACTGGCGCTGGAGCTTTCGCCGAAGGTGCGGGTGAACGCGATCTGCCCGGGGGTGGTGCGCACCCGGATGGCCGAACTGCTGTGGAAGGACCACGAGCAGGCACTGTCGGCGGCCACCGCGCTGGGGCGGATCGGCGAGCCGCCCGACGTGGCGGGCGCGGCGGTGTTTCTGGTGTCGGATGCGGCGAGCTGGGTCACCGGGGAGACGATGGTTGTCGACGGCGGCCAAATCTTGGGCAACGCAATGATGTTCCGGTCGAGTGCCGGTGAGTGACGGCGTTGCGGTCGTCGGTGTCGACGCGCAGGCGGTCGCACGGTGGGTCGCACAACTGGCGATTCCGGCCAGCTCACCGCTGAGCTTCGAGCGGATCGGACTGGGCCAGTCGAACCTGACCTATCAGGTACGTGACACCGCCGGCCAGAGCTGGGTGCTGCGGCGTCCACCGCTGGGGCATCTGCTTGCATCGGCACATGACGTCGCCCGCGAGGCGAGAATCCTGTCCGCCCTGCAGGACACCGATGTACCCACCCCGCGGGTATACGGGCTGACCCGGGACGCTGACGGGATCCCGCTGCTGCTGATGGAGTTCATCGACGGCCTAGTGCTTGACCGGATACCGGTCATCAACTCGCTGACACCGCAGCGCCGCAGGCAGATTGGGCTGTCGATGCCGCAAACCCTGGCCAAGATCCACGCCGTCGACATCGACGCGGTGGGGCTGGCGGATCTGGCCAGCCACAAGCCGTATGCGCCGCGCCAGCTCAAACGCTGGGCCGGGCAGTGGGAGCAGTCCAAGACCCGGGAGCTGC
>NZ_JBYCLE010000354.1:0-12067 GCF_057473765.1 Mycobacterium sp. TH-M106
GGACTGGGAATGGTCGTCGTTTCACGACTGGCTGGCGCGGTTCGACGGCCGCATCGCCGTCAACGCCGGCTTCCTGGTCGGCCACTCCGCGCTGCGGTTGGCGGCGATGGGCGACGATGCGGTCGGTGGCCAGGCGAGCCCGCACCAGATCGAACAGATGACGGCACTGCTGCACGACGCGCTGTCCGCTGGGGCGCTGGGCTTTTCGACATCGCAGTCGCACACCCACAACGACGCCGCGGGCCATCCGGTGCCGTCGCGCAGCGCCTCGCGCGAAGAACTTGTCGCTCTGGCCGGCGGTGTCCGCGACCATCCGGGCACCACGCTGGAGGCGATCGTGCCCGGCTGCCTGTCGGGCTTCACCGACGACGAGGTCACGTTGCTCACCGACATGTCGCTGGCGGCCGGTCGGCCACTGAACTGGAACGTGTTGAGCGTGACGACGGCCAACCCGACCGGGCACGCCGGACAGCTGCGAGCATCGGAGATCGCCGCCGACCGGGGCGGCCGGGTGGTCGCACTGACCCTGCCGCACGCCATGAGCATCCGGTTGTCGTTTCTGTCCGGCTTCGTGCTCGACGGGCTGCCCGGCTGGCGCGACACCATGCACCTGCCGGTGCCCGAGCGACTCAAGGCGCTCTCCGACCCCGAGGTGCGACGGCGGCTCAACGCGGGCGGCCAATCCGAAGAAGCCGGTGTCCTGCGAGGCCTGGCGCGCTGGGAGCGGCTGATCATCGTCGAGACCTTTGCAGTCGAAAACGCCTACGCCACAGGACATTCCGTCGGCGAGATCGCTGGCGCACGCGGCCGTGAGCCGTTCGACACGCTGTGCGACATTGTGATCGCCGACGAGCTGCGCACCGGACTCAAGCCGGCGCCGACCGGCGACGAGGCCGCCGACTGGCGGCTGCGCGCCGAGGCGTGGCGCAACCCGGACGTCGTGATCGGTGGCTCGGACGCCGGCGCCCACCTGGACATGATGTGCGGCGCGATCTACACCACGTCGCTGCTCGGCCGCGGCGTCCGCGAGCACCAGGTGGTGACGCTCGAAGAAGCGGTCCGGCTGATCACCAACGTGCCGGCCCGGCTCTACGGGCTGCGCGACCGCGGCCGGATAGCGCCGGGCGCTCACGCGGACCTGGTGCTGTTCGACCCGGCCACCGTCGGCCACGGCCTGGAGCACACCTGCTACGACCTGCCCGCGGGCGCGCCCCGACTGGTCGCCGACGCCCGCGGAATCAGCTCGGTCTGGGTCGGCGGCGTCGAGGTCTGCCGCGACGGGGTGGCCACCGGCGCCCTGCCCGGCACGGTGCTGCACTCCGGCCGGGACACCGAAACGGTGTCGCCATGACGAGCTCGGTTGCCGACGAGTTCAATCCGGCCGAGCTGCAGGACGGACTGCTCATGCAGGTCGAGAACGTGCACGAGCGGCTGCGCGCAGCGCGGCAGCAGCACCGGGTGATGGTCGGCACCCCGTTCGCCGAGACCGCCAGCCAGACCCTCGGCCTCGACGGGGTGACGGTGCTGGGTTACCAGGAATGCCGGACGGTGCTCACCCATGACGAGACCTTCTCGTCCTCGATTTACCAGCAGATCATCGGCCCGGTCATGGGCCGCACGCTGCTGGAACTCGAGGGGACCGAGCACCTGGCCACCAGGGCGCTGGTGGCACCGTCGTTTCGCGCGGCGCTGCTGGAGCGCTGGCGCGAGGAACTGGTGGAGGTGGTGGTCGGCGAGCTGATCGACCGGTTCGCGCCGTGCGGACGCGCTGAGCTGGTCCGCGAGTTCACGTTCGCGTTCCCGGTGCAGGTCATCGCCCGGATCATGGGACTGCCGCGAGCCGACTACCCACGCTTTCAGCGACTGTCGATCGAGCTGCTCAACGCGGTCTACGACTGGGACCGCGGGATCGCCGCCTCGGCAGCGCTGAAGCAGTACTTCTCCGCTATCCTCGCCGAGCGCCGCCGCGATCCGCAGGACGACCTGATCAGCATGCTGGCGGAGTCGCAGATCGACGGTGCCCAGCTGACCGACGACGAGATTTTTGCGCTGCTGCTGCTGATCTTGCCGGCCGGCGTCGAGACCACTTACCGAGCCTCGGGCAACCTACTGGTCGCGCTGCTCACCGACCCGGCGCTGCTGGCTGAGGTGCGCGCGGATCGCGCCATGATCCGCGGTGCGATCGAGGAGGCGCTGCGTTGGGAGCCGCCGATCACCTCGGTGATGCGGGTGGCGGTCTGCGACAGTGAGCTCGGCGGGCTGGCGATCCCGGCGGGCACCAACGTCAACGTCAGCGTGGCAGCTGCCAACCGGGATCCGCAGCGGTATCCGGAACCGGACCGCTTCGATCCCGGTCGGCCCAACATCGCACACCTGACGTTCGGCGGCGGCCCGCACCTGTGTCTGGGCATGCACCTGGCCCGGATGGAGACCACGGTGGCGATCAACGCGCTGCTCGACCGATTGCCGGACCTGCGGCCGGCCCCCGACGCCCCACCGCCGCGTGTGGTCGGGGTGGCGTTCCGCTCGCCACTGACGCTGCCGGTCCGATTTAGCGCCGCCTAAAGCCGACCGCTGAACCGTTCCTAGACACTGAGCGAAACTGAGTTTTGCCCGGTGGGCGGCCCCGAACGGTGTTGGGTTGCCTGGTGGCCCGCGTTCGTCTGCCCGGGTGGTGGCGCGGATCGTGTCCGTGTTCCAGCCTCGGGTTGGCGGGTTTCCTCGCGTCGGCGGGTGGCGGGTCTGGCCTGGCCGGTCCGATGCCTGGCCACATCGCTCTGGTGTGGTCGGGGCGGTGCCGTCCGTCGCCGGATCCGGTGCCCGAGGGCGCGCCGTCCGATCGCCACGCTCGCGGCGTGGTGACGGGTGGTCTGTGGGTGGGCGGCAGCCAGTGGCTTCTGCCAGTGCTGCGCACCCCATTTCGAGGTGTAGGCGGGGTCGACCGCGATGACGGCGATCCCGGCTTCGGTGGCCATCGCGAGCAGCCGGGCGCGCAGGCGTGCGGTCGGCATGCCGGAGATGACCTGCCGGAACCGGCGCCGCCGGCCGTGCTTCTCCCGCGTCTTGGTGTCGGTGAAATCGAGGTCCTCAACCGCAATGGCCTTGACCCCGGTACGTTTTGCCCAGTGCAGCAGGCGGGTGAGCGCGTGGCGGACCTGTGCGTCACGATGTTCGGCGGTGCCGTCGAGCCGGTAGCCGAACGTGTGCGGCGCGGCGATCGGGTTGCCGTGGCAGTCCAGCCGCCAGGCGGCAAGGTGGTCGGTGTTCATGTCCACCCCGATCACCTCACCGGTACGCAACACGTCCAGGGGCACGGTCGGGACAGTTTTACGTTGCCAGGATGCGTCCAGATACCAGCGGCCGGTGGCCGGGTTGTGGTGCATGCGGTATGCGACGGCGTGATTGGCGGCTACCCGGTCGGCCCATTCGTCGCCGCGGTGCGCGAATACCACTGTGCTGGCGAGGACGTAGCGGCTGTGTGGGGCGTTCGCGAAATGAGACAGTGGTGCGGGCAGCCGGATCGAAACCTGCCCGCCGGGTGTGATGCGGATGGTTTCGTTGCCGTGCTTCTTGCCGGCCTCGCCGTCAGCGGACAGAAACCAGCGCGACGACTCCCACTGCGCCCGCCACTGCGACTCGGTCAGAGCCGCGTCGGCAAGGTGATGGCGCTTGTGGAGCAATCGTTTTCCGCCGCGGACCACGCCGACCCGACCGGCCGCATAGTCGGCCTCAACGCCGGCGAGGCGGGACCGCAAAGTCGCAAGGCGGCGGGATTTGACGAACCACTCGTGTCGAGAGCGGTAGCCGCCCGGCATCCCGGCCGTGCCTTTCTCACCCAATGGCTGCGACAACCGGTGTTCGAGCATCGCCACCCCATCACGCAGCGACGTGATCTGCGCAACCTGCGCTCGCCGTGCCAACGCCCACTGATCATGTGTGGCTTTGGTGATGCTGCCCGCCCACCGTGCAGTTGAGCTGGTGGTGATGTCGCGCTTGCGATCCGCCCACGCCTCCTTGTCGTGGCTTAAGCCGTCCCGGACACGCTCGGCCAAATCGGCTGCGGCGAGCCGCCCGAGATGGGCGCCGACCTCGCGCAGCACCCGCACATCGGCGCCGGTGAGGCCTTTCAACCGGGTGCGGATGCACACCCCGGTCGCCGGCTCAGCCACGAACGGCTCCGCGACCCCCCGCAACTGGCTCACGACGGGCTCACCTGGATACCCAGCCACTGCGCGACACCTACCGGAACAAGGGCACGATCGGCGCGGCGGCGCTCGACGCGGACACGCTTACGCTGCCGGCGTTCCTCCGCCCGCACCTGCTTGTTTTCGATCGTCGTGCTCATCACTGGACATCCTCACCGACACCACCGACAACCGCCTGCGGGCCGACGTCACGCTGCGCGCACCCGACCGCCTTCAACGCTCTGTTCCGAGCACTGCGCCGCCCGTAAAGCCGGGCACAGAACGAAGCCAGCACCTCCACCATGTCGCGGACCAGATCATCGGTCACCTCACCGGAATCAAGCACCACCAGCCGCCGACCGTGCGCCGACAACGCGGCCTCGACCAACTCAGTGTTAATCCGCCCCAACCGATCCCGGTGCTCCACCACCACCGCGGTCACCCGGGGATCAGCCAACAGTCGCCGCACTTTCCGCCGCGCCCCGTTCATCCCGGACCCCACCTCGGTCTCCACCCGCACCACCGTCCCACCCGCTTCAGCGGCCCAGCCCGCAAGACGAGCAACCTGACGATCCAAGTCCGACTTCTGGTCATGCGAGGACACCCGCGCATACAACCCGAACGTGGTGGGCGCCGGCCCCGCAGACACGTCCGGCGACACCAGCACCGTGCGCTCGTTCACCCGCACAGCCGGAACAGGCAGCGTCCCCTCACGAAACCAGCGATACGCGGTCTGCGGATGCACCCCCTGCGACCGCGCCCACTCCGTCAGATTCACGCCACCAGCATACTCACTAGAACGTCCGTACGCTCACTACCACTCAGTATCACTCAAACAGTTGGCAACCCCATAGCATCGACGGTTGTGGACTCCCGCTGGGTTCTGCACCTGGATATGGACGCATTCTTCGCGTCCGTCGAGCAACTGACCCGGCCGACGCTGCAGGGCCGGCCGGTGCTGGTTGGCGGACTCGGCGGCCGCGGTGTGGTGGCCAGCGCGAGCTACGAGGCGCGGGCGTTCGGCGCCCGCTCGGCGATGCCGATGCACCAGGCACGTCGGCTGGTGGGCACCGCCGCGGTGGTGCTGCCGCCCCGCGGCGTGGTATACGGGGTGGCTAGCCGCCGTGTCTTCGACGTGGTGCGGACCGTGATACCCGTCGTCGAGCAGCTCTCCTTCGACGAGGCGTTCGGGGAACCCGCCGAACTCGGCGGCGCGCCGGCCAGCGCTGTCGAGGGCTTCTGCACGGAGCTGAGGCGGCGGGTGCGCGAGCAGACCGGGCTGGTGGCATCGGTCGGCGCCGGCTCGGGCAAACAGATCGCCAAGATCGCCTCGGACCTGGCGAAACCCGATGGCATCCGGGTGGTGCGGCGTGCCGAGGAGCGCGCCCTGCTGAACGGGCTGCCGGTGCGTCGGCTCTGGGGTATCGGCCCGGTTGCCGAGGAGAGACTGCACCGCCTCGGCATCGCGACCATCGGCCAGTTCGCCGCACTGACCGAGGAAGAAGTCGCCAGCATCCTGGGGGCGAGGACCGGCGCGGCGTTGCACCGACTGGCCCGCGGCGTCGACGACCGTCCGGTCGTCGAACGCGCCGAGGCCAAGCAGATCAGCGCCGAGTCCACCTTCGCGACCGACTTGACCACCCTGGAACAGCTGCACGAGGTGGTCGGCTCGATCGGCGATCACGCGTACCAGCGGCTGCTGCGCGACGGCCGCGGCGCCCGCACCGTCACGGTCAAACTCAAGAAGTCCGACATGAGCATCCTGACCCGCTCGGCCACTCTGCCGTACGCGACCACCGATGCCGGCGCGTTGATCTCCGCAGCCCGCCGGCTGCTGCTGGACCCGTTGCAGATCGGACCCATCCGCCTGCTCGGCGTCGGGTTCTCCGGGTTGACCGAGGTGAGCCAGGAGCCACTGTTTGCCGCCCTGGACCTGGAGCCGCACTCCGACACCCACCAGCCGGTGGACCCCCCGCCACCGCCATCGGCGGCGGACGACGCTGTCTGGCGGGTGGGCGACGACGTCACCCACCCGCACCTTGGGCACGGCTGGGTGCAGGGTGCCGGCCACGGGGTGGTCACGGTGCGGTTCGAGACCCGGGGAACCGGACCGGGTCCGGTGCAGACGTTTCCCGCCTTTCCCTCTCTTCCCGCCGATACCCCCGAAATCACCATCGCCAACCCGGTCGACAGCCTGGACTGGCCGGACTACGTCGCCCAACTGCGGGCTCGGGAGGGCTGAACCGGAGCCCGAGGTGCCGGTCGTTGAGCGGGCGTTCGCAGGCGGCCTGCCGCTACAGTCTGTTGGCCCGGAGTGTTCGGCGGATGTCTTTCATAAGCAGCACGAGGTGAAGTTCGTCGGTTGGGCTGGGCTCGAACTCGGGTACCAGATGGGTGTAGAAGTTGCGGGCTGCGGTGGATTCGGCGTGGACGAGCAGCCCTCGACAACCGATGTCGTCAGAAAGCTCGGTGAGCCGAGCGAAGACGTCTTGGAGCATGCCCGCTGCAAGACCGGCGCGTTCGTGGTTCATATCGACGCCGAGTCGAGCGAGGAGGGCCACCGGTTGGGGATAGCGGCCGGCGCCCTTGCGCACGCGGCGGGGGACCGATTCGGGGTGAACCTGGGCCATGCACCAGGCGTAATAGGCGACGACGCAGTGATTGTCATACTCGGTGACGACGAAGGCTTTTGTCGTGCCGACCATGGCTGATTGTCGCGCGAGCCGATGTAGCCACTCGGTTTGCTCTGTCGATCGACACCGGAATTCGGTCAGGTCGTGATGGTCAGCGAGCAGTGCAGGCGGCCGATACGTCTTCACTCGCGGAATGGTGAGGGGCGCTGCATCAGTCGCCGCAGCCCTGGCAGATCGCGGGCAGGCCGTGCGTTGATGTCTTCCCACTGTTTGAGAGCACCGGGATCGAGGTGGATGTGGTCTCGGTCGGCGAGGACTCGCCGGGCGGCTTCGGTAGCGTGTGTGATGACGAAATCGGTCAGGTCGGTGCCGCTGGCGCTCACGGCGCGGTCGATCAACTCGCGCTCCTCGGGCGTTGTGCGCAAGTCCATGCGTCGATTTCTGCGGCGGGTTCGAGTATCCACTGTCGTTGCCTTCCTATTTTGTACGTCCACTGTACGTCCACGCCACTACACGGACCAGGAGCAACCACCAGCGCCACGGTGAACGTGCGTGAGGAGGCTCTCGCGCGGTGGACGGCGCACTACGAACAACTGGGAGGCGGTCCTTTCAGCGGTCCGTTCGAGCTTAACTTCGGTCGGCCGTAACGCCGGGCCGCGGGAACTGAGTGGCCAGGAATCCGTCCCACATCCGGTCGGTCATCATCGCGTGCATCCCAACCAGCATGTGCGCCGATGGGGTCACCCGGACCCGCAATGGCGGTCGTTTCGCGGTGATCGCCTTCTCGACCGCCTTGGCAACGGTGTCGGGTCCGCCGCCCAGCTTGGCCAGCGGGCCCTTGGCGTAGACCGCTTCGGTCGCCGCGCCGACCGCGGCGTTGAAGTCTGCGTAAGGCCCGCCCGTGGCGCTGGGTGCGCTGAGCTCATGCGCGGCGGTAGACGCGAACTCGGTGCGGACCAGCCCAGGCTGGACGATAACGACATCGATCCCGAACCCTTTGACCTCGAATCGCAGCGCGTCGCTGAACGCCTCGACCGCGTATTTGGTGGCGTGGTAGGCGCCGGCACCGGGGAAGGTGAAGTTGGCGCCCATCGAGCTGATGTTGACGATGCGTCCGCACCGCTGCGCGCGCATCCCGGGCAACACCAGCTGGCACATCCGCACCAGGCCAAACACGTTGGTCTCGAACTGGCGTCGCACATCAGCCATCGGCAGCGTCTCCGTTGCGCCCGACGACGAACATCTGTCGGCGATGCGCGCCGCCGTCGAGGACCGCGAATCCGACATCGAGACACGCCTGCTGCGGCTACTGCAAGCGCGGTTCGGCCGCTTCGTCGACCTCATGGCCAACTCGCCCAACGCCACCGAGCTCTACGACGTGCACGGCCGGATGTGCGGCGACATCGCCACCGACGCTGCCCGCCGCGCCGACACCCTACTATTGGGCGTGCTGCGGCGCGCGGTAGCGGCCGGCGAGCTCAACTTGACGCCGTCGGGACTCACCGTCAAACAGCTCGCCGGCGTGCTCACCGACTGTGCCAGCGGCGCCAAGGGCGAACCCGCGGCAACCCCCGCAGATTTCTCATCGCGGCTCAGACTCAGCGTGCGCGCGATCCTTGCCGGCGTCGGGGCGACGGATCTGCCCGACTGAACTGTGCCGTGCGGCTGGGCGGTCGACCGGCCGCGCAGCAACCGGTATTGCCATTGCTCCATTTCGACGCCGCGGTGCACACCGCCGGCAAGGCGACCTTTGTGCCGCGGGCCTCAGCCGACCCGCTCACCGCGCCGAACCTGCCGCGCTTTGGTCCGGCGCTCGTCGAGAATGTGCCCGAAGTTCTGCAACAGCAACGGTTCACGCATCACCACTTCGTCGATGTGCTCGCGATCGATCTCCAGCGCGGTCACCTCGTCCAGCGCGTACGCGCTGCCGAGGTTTGGCTGCCGGGTCAGCGCCGTCAGGCCCAGGAACGAACCCTCGACCAAGGTGCTGATCGGCAGGACCGAACCATCGTCGGCCGCGACGGTCAGCTGCACGCGCCCGGCCACCAGGAAGGTCATGCCCGTCGGCACCTCGCCGGCGTATTCCACGATTTCGTCGGTGCCATACCGCACGATCCGCGCACACGACTGCAGCGACCGTTGCTCCTCGGCGTCGAGCCGCAACGCCGGCGCGACCACGGTGCGCAGGGCATGCGCCACACGTTCGGGCGTCGAGAACACGTCGTCGGCGTCGTCGAGGTGCAGCTCTGCCCGCCGCGCGGCATACCAGATCCAGCGCAGGAACGTGGCCTTCGCGGCACCCGCGTCGGCCGGCGAGCTCAGCCCGATGGTGGTGCGGTACCCGGCGCCGCCGAGCGGTACCGAACGTGGCTGCACGCCTGGCTTGAGCTGTGGTAACACGCGGGCAACCCGTGACAACAACGCGCACACCCGGTCCGGCGGATCGGCGCTGGCGAACGTCGTGGTGATCTCGATCTTGTGTGTGCCGGGCGGGCGGCTGAGGTTGGTGAACGCGGTGGTGGCCAGCACCGAGTTCGGCGTAACCCGCATCCCGCTACCGGTGTCGATGTGCACGGCGCGCCAGTTCACCTCGACAACGCGTCCCCGCGCGGTCCCGGTGTCCAGCCACTCGTCGATGCGGAAGGGTTGCTCGAAAAGCATGAACAGGCCCGACACGATCTGGCCGACGGAGTTCTGCAGCATCAGGCCGATGACGACCGAGGTGACGCCCAGCGCGGTGAACAGGCCGCCGATCCGCACGCCCCAGATATAGGACAACATCACAGCGAGACCGACGCTGATGACGGCGAAGCGGGCCACGTCCAGGAAGATGCCGGGCATCCTTTTACGCCAGCTCTTTTCGGGTGCACCCTCGAACACGGTCGCGTTGAGCCCCGAGAGCACCAGCACCAGCACCAGGAACCCGAATACCGTGGTGAGGATCCGCACCGGGATATCCCCGGCCGGTACCTCGGAGGCCTGGACAAGCAGCAGCAGCAGCGCGCCGAGCGGCACCACGTAGTTCCGCAAAACGCTGACCGGCCTCGCCAGGCGATTGTTGCGCCGCGCGAGCGCGTCTTGCAGCTCGGTGAGAATGATCAGCCCCAGGGGGAGGCCGACCGCGATCCCGATCGCCCAGTAGAACCACGACGATCCGAAGGCGTTCATCACCGCTCCAGCAATCGGTAGATCGCCTGATCGACGCCGCCGACCGGGATGGTGCCGGCGGGAGCGAACTGCCGCACGTCCCGCATCGCCTCGTACACCTGCGAGCTGACATAGATTCCGGGTTGCGGTGCGCCACTGTGCATTTGATGTGCCAAATTGACGGCGCCTCCCCACATGTCGTAGACGAGACTGGAGCGGCCCACCAGCCCGCTCACCACGTTGCCGGTGTTGACGCCGATCCGCAGCGCCAGCTTGTGCTCGCTTTGGTTATTGAACCGCTCGATGATGTGGCCGATCTCGAGTGCGAAGTCGACGCTGCGATGGATGCTGTCCAACCGAGGAGTGACGAGCCCGCAGCTGGCCAGGTAGCCATTGTGCACGGTGCGGATCCGTTCGATGCCGATCGATTCGGCGGCAGAGTCGAACTGGCGGAACAGGTCGTTGACGATGTCCACCAATTCGCCCTCCGGCAGTTTGTTGGAGAGCTCGTCGAGGCCGACAATGTCGGCGTAGATGATGGCGACGTCCTGGTGCTTGGCGGCGATGGTCTCCTCACCGTCGCGATAACGCTGCACCACGGACTCGGGCATCAACGCCAGCAGTAGTTGGTCGTTTTCGCGACGCTGCTCATTGAGCAGCTCCTCCTTGATCGCCAAGTTGCGGCTCATCTCGTTGAACGCCGCTGTGAGGTCGCCGAATTCGTCGCGCGACTTGACCGGGATGTCCACGTCGTAGTCACCGGAACTGATCTTGCGCGTGCCGTTCTCCAGGCGGCGGATCGGCTGCACCGCCGCCCGGGCGACGAGCATCGAGGCGACACAGATGGCGAAAATCATTGCCGTCACCGCGATCACCAGCGTCTTGCTGAATCGTCCCAACCGGGCGAACGCGTCGGAGTCGTCCCGCGTCGCCATAACCGACCAGTGCAGATCGGAGTTCGCCACGTTCAGGGGGGCGTAGGCCTCCAGCTCCCGGTTTCCCGTGTAATCGCTGGCGCTGACCACCCCGGTCTCGCCGTGCTGGGCGGCGCGAAGCCCCGCGCTGGGCACCGGCTGCACGAGCACCGTGGTGTGCAAACGGATCGCGCGGTCCACCACGTCGGGGGGCGTGCCGGCGTTGATGGCGTGGCGCCGGTAATCCTGCGGATCCTGTAGGAAGGTCCGCGAATCGGAGCGCATCAGGTTGTCCGGGCCAGCCAGATACGTCTCGGTCGCGGCGCCCATGCCGGCCGCCTGCCAGTGCCCGTTGGCGGTCATGATCCTGTTGAGCTTGGCGATCGGCACCGCCAGGGCCATGACCCCTTCGACCTTGCCGTTCATACCCACCGGCGAGACCACCCATGCCGTGGGAAGGTCGAGGTGCGGCTGATACGGCTGGAAGTCGGTGATCCAGACGAAATCAACGTCGTTGGACGCCAGGGCTTTTTGGTAGGCCTCCCGCAGTTTGGATTCGCGATAGGGGCCGGTGAGGATGTTGGTCCCCAGGTCGGGTCCCTTCTCTACGCTGTAGACGACGTTGCCCTGCATGTCCAGCAGCAGCGCGTCCGGGAAGTCGAAGCGCGTGACGATACCGCGGATGTAGGAGTTGAAGCGCGCGTTGGCCGCGGACCACGCGCTGCCGTCGCCGGCGTCCTCTACAGACAGCGAGTCGGCGGTGGGCCTGTGCGGTGCGGTGTAGTAGGCCTGCACGTACTTCTGCGGGTTGGAACTCGGCAGCACCGCGTTGATGTCGATGGTGTCGCCGGTGGCCTGCTTGATCGGTTTGATCATGTCGTTCTGGTAATAGCCGACGAGCGCCTGCTGTTGGGCCGGGGTGATCGTCGCGTTGGCCAATTGCGCGAAGCTGTCCGTGAACGCCGTTGTCGCCTCGGTGATGCTGAAACCGCTGCTGTAGACGATCAGAGAATTCGTCACTTGCCGGAACAGGGACTCCACCGAGCGTTTCTGCGACTGGCGCAATTCGATCAACCGCTCGGATTCGACCTCCCGCAAGGCGCTGCGGCCGGAGAGAGCCCCGATGAAACCGACCACCGACACCCCCAGGATGCTCGACAGCAGCAGCGCCACCAAGATCTTGGACTGA
>NZ_JBYCLE010000355.1:0-3392 GCF_057473765.1 Mycobacterium sp. TH-M106
CCTGCTCGAACGCGCCGGCCTAGCGCCTCGGCGTGCTGGCTCCCGTTTCCGAAACACAGATGTCTGAGAGCCGGGGACTCCGGGCCATTAGTTCCCATTGTCAGCCGCGGTTGTCGATGCCCCTGTGGTCGCGTTCGGTGTAGCCGGTGTAGACCTGACGGGGCCGACCGATCTTGGAATCGCCCTCGTCATGCATCTCGCGCCAGTGCGCGATCCAGCCCGGCAGCCGGCCCAGCGCGAACAACACCGTGAACATCTGGGCCGGGAAGCCGATCGCCCGGTAGATCAGGCCGGTGTAGAAGTCGACGTTCGGGTAGAGCTTGCGCTCGATGAAGTAGTCGTCGGTCAGTGCCGCCTCTTCCAGCTCCACGGCGATGCCGAGCAACTCGTCGTCCCCGCCGAGCTTGCCGAGAATCTTATCGGCCTGCTCTTTGACGATGCGGGCACGCGGATCGTAGTTCCGGTAGACCCGGTGGCCGAAACCCATGAGCTTGATGCCGTCTTCACGGTTTTTGACCTTGCGGACGAAATCGGTGACGTTGCCGTGTTGGTCACGGATCTTTTCCAGCATCTCCAGCACCGCCTGGTTGGCGCCGCCGTGCAGCGGGCCCCACAGCGCGTTGATGCCGCCGGAGATCGAGGTGAACAGGTTCGCCAGCGACGAGCCCACCAATCGCACCGTCGACGTCGAACAGTTCTGTTCGTGGTCAGCATGCAGAACGAACAGCATGTCCAGCGCACGAACCACCTCGGGGTCGACCTGGTAGGGCTCAGCCGGCAAGCCGAACGTCATCCGCAGAAAGTTCTCCACCAGGGTCAGCGAGTTGTCGGGGTACAGGAACGGCTGACCCGTCGACTTCTTGTAGGCGTAGGCGGCGATGGTGGGCAGTTTGGCCAGCAACCGGATCGTCGACAACTCGACCTGCTCGCTGTCCATCGGGTCCAGTGCGTCCTGGTAGTACGCGGAGAGCGCGTTGACCACGCTGGACAGCACCGGCATCGGGTGAGCGTTGCGCGGGAACCCATCGAAGAACCGCTTCAAGTCTTCGTGCAGCATGGTGTGCCGCTGGATCTGCCGGGTGAACGTCGCCAGTTGGTCGCTGCTCGGCAGCTCACCGTAAATCAATAGGTAGCTGACCTCGATGAACGTCGACTTCTCGGCGAGCTGCTCGATGGGATAGCCGCGGTAGCGCAAGATGCCGTTGTCGCCGTCGATGTAGGTGATGGCGCTCTTGGTGGAAGCGGTATTGGCGAAGCCGACGTCGAACGTGGTGTACCCGGTCTTGGCCAGCAGCGGGTTGAGCGCGATGCCGTCTGCTCCCTCGGTGGCATAGGCGATCTGCAGGTCTATCTCGCCCCCCGGGTACCGGAGAGTGGCGGTGTCGTCGGTTGCGGAGTTGTCAGCCACGTTTTCAGCCACGTTTTCAGCCACAAGTGCCCCTTTGCGCCTTCTGCTCGTCGGTATGGATGCGTGCATCCGAAGGTAGTCGGTACCAGCGCCGCGCGCCTGAGGGGGCGGGGAACTGCCGCCGTTTCAGTGCCGACCTGCGGTATCGGGTAAACCCCGGCACCGCAGCCCGCATCGACCGACTTAAGGCTGCAGTCGCTCGATGCGGCCGCCGGTAACGCGAATTCGGTTGTGCAACCGGTTTTCTCGGCCCTGCCAGAATTCGACCACCTCGGGTGCGATGACGTATCCGCCCCAGTTCGGTGGCACTGGTACCGCTTCGGAACCGGCGAAGCGAGCGGTCACCTCAGCCAGCTGATCGAGCAACTCCGAGCGCGAAGCGATCGGCTGTGACTGATGTGACGCCCAGGCGCCCAGCTGCGAGCCACGCGGTCGCTTGGACCAATAGTCCTGCGTGACCTGCGGGTCGACCTTGGTTACCGAACCGCGAATGTGAAACTGTCGGCCCAGCTGGTACCAGGGAAACGTCGCCGATGCGTACGGGGTTGTCGACAACTCGGCGCCCTTGGCCGAGTCGTAGTTGGTGAAAAACGTGATGCCGGCTTCGTCGAGACTTTTGCACAGCACCGACCGGCTGACCGGTCTTCCCGACTCAACGGTGGCCAGCACCATGGCGTTGGGTTCGGCGATCCCCGCGCTTTCGGCGTCGCCGATCCACTTGCGCAGCAAAACCTGCCAACCCTCGTCGAGCCAGCTTTCGTCGAGGTTGTCGCTGTTGTCTTTCTCCGACCGATACTCCACCCGCATCGCCGCCAGCTGCTCGTTGTCTGGACCGTTAACGTCGCCACTCCTCAGCATCGCTTTGCTCTGCATCGTCGTCGGCGGTCACCTCGCACCACTTGCCAGCTGCCAACGCTACCGCCCCGATCCCGGCCGGTTTTACCCACCGGTAACCAGGCGCCGACGGCGGAGTGCAAGAATCGCCCTATGACTGTGGTCCCGGAGAACTTCGTCGCCGGTCTGGACGGGGTGGTGGCATTCACCACCGAGATCGCCGAACCTGACAAAGACGGCGGTGCGCTGCGCTACCGCGGCGTCGACATCAAAGACCTGGTGGGCCGGATCACTTTCGGCGACGCCTGGGCGTTGTTGGTCGACGGCACGTTCGGCCACGGATTGCCGCCCGCCGAGCCGTTCCCGCTGCCGATTCACTCCGGCGATGTCCGCGTCGACGTGCAGGCCGGACTGGCGATGCTGGCGCCGATCTGGGGCTACGCGCCGCTGCTCGACATCGATGACGCTACCGCCCGCAACCAGCTGGCGCGCGCGTCGGTGATGGCGCTGTCCTACGTCGCCCAGTCCGCCCGTGGCATCTACCAGCCCGCCGTACCACAGCGGGTGATCGACGAGTGCGCCACGATCACCGAACGTTTCATGACCCGGTGGCAGGGCGAACCGGACCCCCGCCATGTCGAAGCCGTCGACGCCTACTGGGTGTCGGCCGCCGAGCACGGCATGAACGCCTCCACGTTCACCGCCCGGGTGATCGCATCCACCGGCGCCGACGTCGCCGCGGCGCTGTCCGGCGCGATCGGCGCATTGAGCGGCCCGCTGCACGGCGGGGCACCCGCCCGGGTGCTCCCGATGATCGAGGACGTCGAACGCTCCGGCGACGCCCGCGCGGTGGTGCGGGGCGTCCTCGACCGCGGTGAAAAGCTGATGGGCTTCGGGCATCGGGTGTACCGAGCCGAGGACCCCCGCGCCCGGGTGCTGCGGGCCACCGCCGAACGGCTGAAAGCACCCCGCCACGAGGTGGCCGCCGCGCTGGAGCAGGCGGCGCTGGCCGAACTGCGCGAGCGGCGGCCCGACCGCGCCATCGAGACCAACGTCGAGTTCTGGGCGGCGGTGATTCTGGACTTCGCCGGAGTGCCGCCCAAGATGATGCCGGCGATGTTCACCTGCGGACGTACGGCGGGCTGGTGCG
>NZ_JBYCLE010000356.1:0-4766 GCF_057473765.1 Mycobacterium sp. TH-M106
GACGGGAATCGAACCCGCGTGGCTAGCTTGGAAGGCTAGGGCTCTACCATTGAGCTACGCCCGCATTCCAGCCAGACTGTACCGGCTCTACCGGTGCTGACGACAGCGGAACCCGTCGATCCTTCAGGCGGTTTTGCTGTGCGGTCCGGTGCCTAGGCGGCGTCGTCGGGCCGTAGGATCGCGAGGTCAGTGCGGGGTGTAGCGCAGCTTGGTAGCGCATCCGCTTTGGGAGCGGAAGGTCGCAGGTTCAAATCCTGTCACCCCGACGTTAACGACACCGAGGAGTACGCCCGTGAAGAGCACCGTCGAGCAGCTGACCCCGACCAGGGTTCGCATCAATGTGGAGGTGCCGTTCACCGAGCTGAAGCCCGACTACGACAAGACCTACAAGGAGCTGGCCAAGCAGGTGCGGCTGCCCGGGTTCCGCCCCGGGAAGGCGCCTGCCCGCCTGCTGGAGGCGCGGTTCGGCCGGGATGCTGTGCTGGACCGGGTGATCAATCAGGCGGTGCCCGGGCGTTACGGCCAGGCGGTGACCGACTCCGACTTGCGCCCGCTGGGCCAGCCCCAGATCGAGGTGACCAGGCGGGAATACGGCGAGGAGCTGGTTTTCACCGCCGAAGTCGACGTGCGCCCCGAGATCACGTTGCCGAATCTGGCCGAGCTGACGATCACGGTCGACCCCGTCGAGGTCGGTGACGACGAGGTCGACGCCGAGCTGGAGGCGCTGCGCGCCCGATTCGCCACCGTGACCGGCGTCGATCGGCCGGCCGCCGACGGCGACGTCGTCTCGATCGACCTGTCGGCCACCGTCGACGGCGAGGAGCTGCCGGACGCGAGCGCCGAGGGTTTGTCGCACCAGGTGGGTTCGGGCCAGTTAGAGGGCCTCGACGATGCGATCATCGGGCTGTCTGCCGGCGAGAGCAAGGTCTTCACCACCAGGCTTGCCGCGGGCCCCCGTGCCGGGACGCAGGCCGAGGCGACGGTGACCGTCGGATCCGTCAAAAAACGTGAACTGCCCGAGCCCGACGACGAGTTCGCACAACTGGCAAGCGAATTCGACACAATCGACGAACTGCGGGCCAGCCTGGCCGACCGGGTGCGCCTGGCCAAGCGCATCCAGCAGGCGGAGAAGATACGCGAAGCGACACTGGACGCCATGGTCGAGCAGGTCGAGATGCCGCTGCCGGAAGCGGTGGTGCAAGCCTACGTCGACAACGCCTTGCACACCGCCCTGCACGGCCTGGACCACGACGAGAACAAGTTCGCCGAGAAATTGGCCGACGAGGGATCTTCCCGTGCGGAGTTCGACGCCAAGACCCGCAGGGAGGCGGAGAAGTCGGTCAAGACGCAGCTGCTGCTGGATGCGCTGGGAGACAACTTGCAGATCCGGGTCGGGCAGCAAGACCTCACCCGACACCTGGTGTTGATGTCGCGCCAGTACGGAATCCAGCCGCAGCAACTGCTCTCGCATCTGCGGGAGAACAACCAGCTGCCTGCGGTGCTCGCCGACGCCCGGCGCGGGCTGACGATCGCCGCGGCGGTTCGCGAAGCCACTGTCACCGACAGCGACGGCAACGTGATCGACACCGCCGAGTTTTTCGGGGGAGCCCCGGAGGTCGACGATGCTGAGGCGTCAGCCGAAGCTGAGGAGGCCGACCAGAAAGCCCCGGAGGTCGACGATGCTGAGGCGTCAGCCGAAGCTGAGGAGGCCGACCAGAAGACCCCGGAGGGCGACCAGGAAGCTCCGGAGGTCGACGATGCCAACCAGCCAGCCGACGACACCGAGTAACGCTGTGAGTGAACCTCCCACTTCGGGCGGCCCGTCACGCCGCCGGTTGGTTAGGGTCGGTGGATATGAACCTCGAGAAAGCAGGTATCCCATTGTGAGCGAAACGGCTGACATGCGATCGAACGGGCAGGGACTGAACCTCGTCGATTCGGTCTATGAGCGCTTGCTGCGGGAGCGAATCATCTTTCTGGGCTCACAGATCGACGACGACATCGCCAATCGGCTTTGCGCACAGATCCTGCTGCTGGCCGCCGAAGACCCGGCGAAAGACATCTCGCTGTACATCAACTCCCCGGGTGGGTCGATCAGCGCCGGCATGGCGATCTACGACACCATGGTGCTGGCGTCGTGTGACATCGCCACCTATGCGATGGGTATGGCCGCGTCGATGGGGGAGTTCCTGCTGGCCGCGGGCACCAAAGGCAAACGCTACGCGCTGCCGCACGCACGCATCCTGATGCATCAGCCGCTCGGCGGCGTGACCGGCAGCGCGGCCGACATCGCGATCCAGGCTGAGCAGTTCCACGTCATCAAGAAGGAGATGTTCCGGCTCAACGCCGAGTTCACCGGTCAACCGATCGAGCGCATCGAGGCCGACTCCGACCGCGACCGCTGGTTCACCGCCGCCGAAGCTCTGGAATACGGTTTCGTCGACCACATCATCACCCGCGCCCAGACCAATGGAGCCAAGTCATGAATCCCGAAACCCGGCCGCGGGCCCGCTACATCCTGCCGTCGTTCATCGAGCACTCGAGTTGGGGCGTCAAGGAGTCCAACCCGTACAACAAGCTGTTCGAGGAACGCATTATCTTCCTCGGGGTGCAGGTCGACGACGCCTCGGCCAACGACATCATGGCGCAGCTACTGGTGCTTGAGTCGCTGGACCCCGACCGCGACATCACCATGTACATCAACTCGCCGGGCGGCTCGTTCACCTCGCTGATGGCGATCTACGACACCATGCAGTACGTTCGGGCCGACATTCAGACCGTCTGCCTGGGCCAGGCCGCCTCGGCGGCGGCGGTGCTGCTTGCCGCCGGGACACCCGGCAAGCGGCTGGCATTGCCCAACGCCCGGGTGCTCATCCACCAGCCGTCGTTGTCCGGGGTGATTCAGGGGCAGTTCTCCGACCTGGAGATCCAGGCCGCCGAGATCGAGCGGATGCGCACCCTGATGGAATCCACGCTGGCCCGGCACACCGGCAAGGACGCCGACGTGATCCGCAAGGACACCGACCGCGACAAAATCCTCACCGCCGAAGAGGCCAAGGACTACGGAATCATCGACACCGTGCTGGAGTACCGCAAGCTGTCGGCTCGGGCAGGTTAGGCAGGTTAGGCAGGGGCAGGCAGGGGCAGGCAGCCCGGTCGCTCGCCGAGCGTGAAGCCGTTGCGAATTTCCGGCGGAAAAGTCGAAACAGTTTCACTTTCGGCGCAGCGAGGCGGCGGCATGGGCGATGGCGGCGATGTCAGTCGGACGCACCCGGCAACAGCCTCCGACGATCCGTGCCCCCGCGGCCACCCATCCCGGTATCGATTCGACCGAGAAGCGCGGCGACCCGGCCCAGGTCTGGCGCTGCGAGTCCCAGCGCTCGCCGCTGTTCGGGTAGACGATCACCGGCTTGCCGGTGACGTCGCGGGCCACCTCGATCGCGGGTAAGACATCGACGGGAGCGCAGCAGTTGACCCCGACCGCAATGATGTGCGGCACTCCCGCAGCCACCGCGAACGCCTCGGCTAGCGGTTGGCCGGCGCGGGTTCGGGTGCCGTCGATGGTGTAGCTGAGCCAGGCCGGCATGTCGAGCTCACGCACCAGGTTTATTAGCGCCTCGGCCTCGTCGGCATCAGGGATCGTTTCCAGCGCAAGCACATCCGAGCCAGCGCTGGCCAGGATCGCCAAGCGCTGCCGGTGCCAGGCCGCCAGCTTGCGCACCGACAGGCCGTAGCGCCCGCGATACTCCGAGCCGTCGGCGAGCGCGGCGCCGTACGGGCCGACCGAGGCGGCCACCCACCGGCTGCCGCCGTCGCGGGACGCGACGCGCGCGGCGGCGCGGGCCAGTTCCACGCTGTGCCGCAGCAGCCGGGCTGCCGTGTCCGTGTCGATTCCCCGTGCGGCGAACCCGGCGAAGGATGCCTGATAGCTGGCGGTGGTGGCGATCATCGCCCCGGCACGAAAGAAAGCGGTGTGCACGGCGCTGATCTGCTGCGGTGCATCGGCGAGCAGTCGCGCCGACCACAGTGGGTCGGACAGGTCATGGCCGCGTGCCTCCAGTTCGGTGGCCAGGCCGCCATCGCTGATGAGCACGGTATCGTCGGGCACCACGAACCCCGTGAACGCCACGGTCGCCACTGTAGGCACCGCAGGCACTGGGGGCGGAGAGCCTTTCAGTCGGGTAACGACTGCGACACGCCAAGGCTACGGCAGCGCGTTTCTCCTTGATGCGGCCCGGTGAGGCGATATGTTCTGGAGCGGATAGCAGCCACGCGCGAACCACCAGAACCACAGGAACCAAGGGAACCAAGGGAACCAAGACGACGAACGAATACCAACGACGCGATTCGACCCGATGGGTCGCGTCGCGCCAGACCAAGCAGGTAGCGTCGGGGCAGAGCATCCAACTGAGCACCCAACTCGGCACTCGACACACCGACGATGAACGGCGAACAGGAAGTAGGCACTGAAGCACCATGGCGCGCATCGGAGACGGCGGTGACCTGCTGAAGTGCTCGTTCTGCGGGAAGAGCCAGAAGCAAGTCAAGAAGCTCATCGCAGGCCCGGGTGTGTACATCTGCGATGAGTGCATCGACCTGTGTAACGAGATCATCGAAGAAGAACTGGCCGATGCCGCCGATGTCAAACTTGACGAACTTCCCAAGCCCGCGGAGATCAGGGACTTCCTGGAGGGCTATGTCATCGGCCAGGACACCGCCAAACGGACGCTGGCGGTGGCCGTCTACAACCACTACAAGCGCATCCA
>NZ_JBYCLE010000357.1:0-1021 GCF_057473765.1 Mycobacterium sp. TH-M106
TCATCGGCACCACCTGGACCGGCTGACCGTAGGTGGACGAATGGACCATCATGCCGTCGCCGACGTAGATGCCGGAGTGGGAGGCATCCCCGTAGAAGGTCAGCACGTCGCCGGGTTGCAGGTCGGACAGCGCGACCGGCTCTCCGCCGCTGGCCTGCGCCTGGCTGGAATGCGGCAAAGAGATGCCGGCCTGGCGGAACGACCACATCACCAACCCGGAGCAGTCGAACCCGCCCGGCCCGGAACCGCCCCAGGCGTAGGGCGTTCCGACCTGCGTCAGCGCCGCTTGCACCACAGTCGCGGCCCGTTCACCGCCGGGCGCGTCCCCACCCATCGGCGGCGGCTCTGCTACACCGGCGGGCGGCTCGGCTTCGTCGACCGGCGGCAAGGCGTCTGCCGGGGGCAAGCCGGGCAGGAAACCGGGCGTCGAACCAGGCGTCGAACCAGGCATAGCGTCGAGTGCGGGCGCGCCGGGGGCCGCCTCGGGTGCCGAGCCGGGGGCAGCCAGTGCGATGCGCTGTCCGGGCGTCAGCGACAAGTACTGCGATTTGACCACGGCGATCTGCAGTTGCAGCCGGCTCCGCCGCGATTGCAGGTCCGCGCGCACCTCGGCGGCCCGCTCTTTGGCAGTCGTGGCCTCGGCCGCGGACTTGGCGGACGCCTGCTCGGCCCGTGCGGCCTGCTCGTTAGCGGCCCGGTAGCGTTCCATTCGCACCGCCATGTCGGCGGATACCACCCGCTGCACGGCCAGCTTGTCGATCAGCTGCTGGGGCGACCCGGCGGTCAACATCGCCTCCAGGCCGTCGGTGCGACCACCCGTGTACGTGGTGGCGGCAAACTGGTTCACCGCCGACTGGTAGGTTGCCAGCTGCGCTTTTGCGGCGTTGAGCGCCGCTTGGTCGTCGGCATGTACTTTGTTGGCAACCCGTTGAGCCGCAAGCTTTTCCTTGAAGTCGAGCTGCGCGCTGTGCATCGCCTCGGTGGTCTGTTCGGCCTGGCGGGACAGCTCGTTGAGCTTTGC
>NZ_JBYCLE010000358.1:0-7069 GCF_057473765.1 Mycobacterium sp. TH-M106
TGACCTGCCGGTTTCCCGGTTGCGACGAGCCGGCCATCAATTGCGACCTCGATCACACGATCGCCCACGCCGATGGTGGACCCACCCATGCTTCCAAGGTCATAATTTGTTAAACTACCCCCATGTCGGTGAGGAAATCTGCTGGTCAGCGTGTTGGGGTGAGGTCGGCGGCGATTTATGCCCGGATTTCCTCGGATGCCGAGGGGACGGGGTTGGGGGTGGCCCGGCAGTTGGAGGATTGCCGCAAGCTGGCCGCTGATCGGGGTTGGCCAGTCGGGGCCGAGTATGTCGACAACGACGTGTCGGCGTTCTCCGGTAAACCACGCCGCGAATACGCCCGGATGCTGGCCGATCTGGCGTCCGGTGCTCGTGATGCGGTGATCGTCTACAACCTGGATCGGCTGCATCGGCGTCCGGTGGAGTTGGAGGATTTCGTCACGTTGTGTGAGTCGGTGGGGGTGCGCGATGTGGCGACGGTGACCGCCGACATCGACTTGGGCAACGACGACGGGTTGTTTATGGCGCGCATTTTCGCCGCGTTCGCGGCCAAGGAGTCTGGGCGTAAGTCGGCGCGTATCCGCCGCAAGATGTTGGCGAACGCCCAGGCCGGGTTGCCGCATGGGTCGGTGCGCCCGTTCGGGTATGAAGCCGACAAGATCACCGTGCGCGAATCCGAGGCCGCAGTGATACGTCAGATGGTCGAGCGTTACCTGGCGGGCCAATCATTGCGGTCGCTGACAATCTGGCTCAACGACTCCGGTATCGCCCCGAGCGTGGCGAAATCCTGGCAGACCACGGCGGTGCGTCAGATCTTGTGCTCGGGCCGGATTGCGGGGTTGCGCGAGCACCGCGGGGAGGTGATCGGTGAGGCGTGCTGGCCGGCGATCATCACCGTCGCTGAGCGTGATCGGGTGTTGGCACGGATGGCTTCGCGCGCGGTGACCAAGACGCGGGCGGCGCGCACGTATTTGTTGTCGGGGATGTTGCGCTGTGGGCGCTGCGGCAACCGGCTGTATTCCCAAGCCCGGCACAGTAATCCGCAGAATCGGGTGCGCCGGTATGTGTGTTTGAAGGGGCCGGATCATGGTGGGTGCGGCCGGTTGACGGTGGTCGCCGCCCCGGTGGAGGAGTTGCTGACCGATGCGGTGCTGACGCGGCTGGACTCCCCGCACCTGGCCAAGGTGTTGGCCGGCAAAGCCACCGCGGATGCCGATGTCGCCACTTTGGCCGCCCAGGTCGATGCGGACCAGGAACGCCTGGATGAACTGGCCGGCTTGTATGCCGATGGCGCCATTACTGCGCGGGAGTGGATCGCTGCGCGTGATCCGATCACCGAGCGCATCGGTGCGGCCCGCCGGGATATTGCTGCGGCCACCGACACGACGGCGGTGTTCGAGCTGGCCGGCACCGGTCGGGTGTTGCGCACCGGGTGGGACGGGCTGGATTTGGGTCGCCAGCAGGCGATCGTCAAAGCGGTGTTGGATCACGCGGTCATCGCACCGGGCACACCGGGTGCGCGCCGCCTAGACATTGACCGGGTGGCCCCGGTGTGGCGGGTCTAACGCAGGCCGCGCCATATCCGATGACGGTCGACTACGGGCTAGGCTGCGGCCCAGTTGTTTTCGGCGGCGATGAGGTCGGCGTACTCGACGCGGGCGACACGACGGTGTTCACGGGCACGCACCGCCGCCGACACGGCCAGCATCCGGTCCCCGTCGCTTCCGTATCCGACCTGTTGCAGCCGCCACTCGATCACCCGGTCGCTGTCGAGATCACCACTGCACGACCAGGCCAGCTCATCGGTGCCGGTGTGCTGCTGGTGCCAGGCTGCTCGGCGGGCGCGCAGCGCAGCCATGGTGGTGGAGAATCGCCGCGATTTGGAGCTGACATGGCCCCGATACCCCAGCGTGTGCAGCCAGCGCAGCATCGGCCCGTAGCCGGGCAGCCCCGCCAGATGTCGCAGCGTCGACAAGATGGCCCGGATATGCTCGCGCACGTCGAGGGCCTCGATCGCCAGCGGAGACATGCGCTGCGGCGCCAGCCCGAACTCGGCCACCGACTTGCACACGTACTTGGCCAGATATCCCGCCACCCGACGCGGCGACCGACCCACACCACCGCCAGCGCCACCACCTTGATCATCCGATCCCGGTGCAGCACTGATCGTTCCGCTAGACACACCGGCGGGGGTGATGGGCTGGGCGTCGGCTTGGGTTCCGAACCGGACCGTCACCGTGGCAGCGTTCGGCCCGGCCACCTGCACCGACACCTGCGCTGCCACCTGGTGCACGAGCCCGGCCAGCGTCTCGGCGTCGATCCCGGCGTGTGCTGGTGGCGGGGTCGGCTGCCCGTCGCTATCGGGTGGACCGTCCAGCCGGATCACCGCGTGCAAATGAGGCACCGCGCGGCGCTGAAACTCCACCACCTTCACAAACGACACCCGCACCAGGTTCCTATCACCACCGGCAGCCGCGACCGTGCTGGCGACCTGGCGGCCCAACGCGATCGTGAAACGCCGCCACAACTCCGGCGCCCACCACGTGAACAGCACATGCGCACCGTAGTCATAGCATTGGCCGCACAACGGTTCGCCCACCCGCGCATCACCGGCGTCGTGCACCGCCCCGCACCACAGTGGGCGGCCATGGCGGCAGCGTTGAAATCCGTTGCCGGGATGGCATTTTCGGGCCTGCCTGGCCGCGCCGTCATGGATAGTGTGCACCGGACCGAAGCTCGGCGCGGTCAACGTGACGAACACCGCCGGATGCCAGGCCACCGCCTCGGACATGCCGTGGTGGCCGCCTGCGATCCCGGCATGGATCAACTGCCAGGTGTCAGCGCCGTACAACTGCGAACATGACGGACACACCGACGCGCGCCGGTTCTTGCACCGCCCCAACACCCGCAACAGGCCGCCGTGTCCGTCCACGCCGAGCAGATGCACCGGGCGGGCGCAAAACCCCGACCCGGCCACCCGTGACCACCACGCCTCGAAACCCGGCGAGCAGGCTCGCTCCACCGCCTGAGTCACCACGGCCTCATCCCAGCAGCCAACCCCGTGGCCGTCACCGCTGCCGATGCCCGTGATCATGGCGCCACCATAGCCAGCCCCACCGACATCATCGGCCCGCCCGACACCCGACGAGCGCCCCCGGCCAACACCCGCCACCACTGCCCAGCTCAGCGCGGTGACGGCTCCCGGCGGGCGCTTCGCTCCCTGTGCTCCCGTCCGCTGACGCTCCCGTCCGCGCCGGTCGCTACGCACGCCCGCCATCCGCCGCCACCGACCCGATACGCCCTGCCGCACCCCGATGAGCCCCACCGCCCGTCGACCGAGCCCGACACGTCAGCGAATCTAGACAACGACCACCACGACCACCGCCACGAGGACAGCGATGCGACGCCACACCCACCGTGACCTGCGGTGAAGAGTTTCTATACTGCTATCAAGAGCGGCCGAGCAATGCCTGACGGTGGCACGCCGGCTCGTGGCCGTCCTCGGCGGCGACCGCAGCTATCACAACACCAAATTCGGCCCCGCCAACGTGGCCATGCACGTCGTGGGTGTCGCAGTCAAACTTGCCAACGGACAACAGGCCCTCGACCGTTGCTGTATCGAGCTGTATCGCGGTATAGAGGGGCTGTTCTTTACGCGCCGTCGGTTTCCGATGCGGGCCTGAGGCTGGCGGTGACCGTTGCGAGTTCGTCGGCGGTGAGACCCTGGGAACTGAGGCGGACAAACGTACCGTGGCGGGTGAGCTGTGCCCGGGTCGGAAGCAATTCGTCGCCCGGCCAGATCTTGATCGGCGTCCCGTCGCGCAGCACCTCGTGCCAGCCCTCGGCGTCTGGCATGTAGCCGTAGTGCTGGACGGCAGCGGCCTCGGCCGTCTGCGAGATCGAAAGCTGCTGATGTCCAGCATCGCGGCGGTAAACCACCCCCACGAATGCCGGTAACTGCGAGGAGGCCTCAGCATACCCGCAACGCGGCGCCAGCCGCCAGCCGGTGGGCAGCTGATCGGGCACGAGGACGGTGAATGCGGCTAGTCGCTGCGCGTCGGCGAGCGTAACGAACTGCGGGCGGGGGAAAAGCTCCTGGAGGGAGCGGGTCTGCTCGCCTTCTGGGGGCCTGAACTGGAAGGTCTCGGCTGGGATCGGCTCATCGAAGCGGATCGCGAGCGTGGTGATCTTGTAGAACGGCTGCTCGCCACGGAGCGCGGTGATCGCCAGCAGCACACCGCGTTCCCGGTCCACTTCGAGGCGGTGGCTATCGGCACCGATGCCGAGAGCGTGCAGACTGCGAAACGCACGCTGATCGCTGAGCGCCCTGGCGCCGCTGAGGGCTTCTTGCCGGGGGGTGGCGTGAGCGGTGACGGTGGCTCGACTCGCGACTCGGGAATTTCCGGCCACCTGCAAGTCCAGCAAGCCGAGCAGTGATGCCGGATCGAGCATGATCTCAAATCCTCGGTCGATGCCGCCGCCAACGCTGGGATCACCAAGATTGCTCATGGCGCCCATCTGCTCGCTCCACGACCACCACCGTGGGCCGTCAACAACGCTGTAGGAGCCGTCGCGCCATCCGCCGTGATGCTCTTGGCGGACTCGCTGGCCCTCGCGCCAGATGCGTATTGTCTCCTCGGTCGTCGCTGGCCCGGGATCGCCCCCGCCGGTGGTCGCAGCCCAGACCGTGTTGCCCGCCCCGCCGCGACGCCGCCGCTCGACATGGTGACTGCGAAACGCTTCCCGCAGGCGCTGTTCGTGACGCCAGGTGCGGTAGGTCACCTCAACGGTCCGAAATGAGTCCGCAGCGCGGTCCAGCAACACCAGCAACGCGCCAAGCCCACCGTCATCACCGGCCGTGGCAGGCGACCGTTCGGACATGGAATCATCGTAGACGATCGGGGCGGTATTCGGCGGCGCTACAGGCTACATGATATAGGCACGTCGGGGGTGAAGTGGAACGTGACTGGATCCGGGAACACATAGGGAGGAACAGCTAGGATCACTTCCATCACCCCGGCTGAGTAAGTTCCAGCGAAGCATAACAGTGACGCTGTGAGGGCACTGGCAGATCCGACACCGAGACCGATACCTGGTATACCGATGGGGATGCCGTTCCAGAAAATCTCCGAACCGAGACCGATGAGCGCGACTCCGTCGCAGGTGACATTCGCGCCCGATACGACATCGAATCCGTTGAAATCGGGAGTGGTTAGGATTCCCGTGCAGGTGATTGGTGGGAGTTCTTGGGCGGAGGGCGCAGTGCCGTCGCCGTGCCCGCCGTCGCCAGCGCCGGTACTGGGCGCGGCGTCCCCGAACAGGAACCCGCCGTCGTGCAGATTGCCCACATCGAGATGTAGGGCGGTGAGCACAGGCGTTAAAAGGCCTTCATTGGTGCCGGTGAAGATTTCGCTGAATGGGCCGGAAGGCAGGTCGAGGAAGCTGAGGGAGCTTAGGGCCGGTATTGTGTCGCCGATTTCTATCCCGTTGCCGATCAGGTCGCGCCCGAACAGGACAACCGACGGGAGGTTGATCGCATCGAGGAGCCACTCGTTGACCGGGTTGGTGATGAACCCCTCGATCTGGGTGTGCAGCGAATCAGGCAGTTGATCCAAATTGCTGTTGAAGCTGGTGGCCACGGCATGGGCGACCTCACCCGCACCGGAGAGCCCGCCCTGATCGGCTGAGTCGGCCGCGGCAACCAAAGTTCCGGGATCAACCAAGTCGCCGATCAAGTCTTCAACATCGGCATGCGCGGGTGCAGCGGCAGGCGGACCGACCCCAGCGGCACAAAAACTCGCCACCACCGCCATCGCCGCGACCGCCCGCCGGCACGCACCGCTGCTGAGCGAACAGTAGTTTTGCGTTGAGATGTGCATTAATTTTCCCACTGCGATTAGGTGAAACTACGAACGCACTAAATATCGCACACGACACGCGATCCGTTCAAGGGGGCGGAGCCTGCTGACAACCGAATAATGGGCTCGAAACCAGCAGGTAGATTCCCGACTTGCGAGCAAGGTCAGGTTCGTCTGTTGTTTCGACGGCGCCTGATCAGCGAAGGCTCTTGTGACGTTTCCGTGGGTGGAAATCATGCAGGTTTCGGTCGATCTACCTGGGGTTCTGCTGCGATGGAGGGAGTCTGGGCCGCGCCTGCTACGGGCGCACCCCTCACGCGTCAAGGGCGCTTCGCGTCGCTTCGCGATGGCCTTCCGGCCACCCTTGACCCGCGAGCCTCTGTGCGCCCTTCGGCAGGCTGAAAGGGCAGGTCGGTGACCTGCCCGCGGCAACGCCGCGGCCCAGACAAAGACCTAAACGCGCAGGTCAACGAACCCACGGAAACGTCAGTAGACCCTCAGCGAAATGGCTGGTGAAAGCTACTGATGGAGCAGGGGTGTCGTTTGGGACATGTCAGGTGACCCGCATTGGTGGGCTTGCTAGCGACTCCACAGACGAAGGCCCCCCGATGGACAAGCTCAGACAGAACACGAGTCGGAGACCGCACGTTTCGCGGCCCTCCCCACATGCCCAAACGTTTGCTTCCGTGGTGGCAGCGACGTGGTATAGAGTGAAAGAGCCTGGGGCGTTGAGCTCCAGGAAGTGAGCCCGGCTCCTCTCCGGACGGTGAGCGGCCGGGCTTCGCGTTTTTCAAGGGACGACACGCTCTGTGTGCGCGACAAGCGGGTGAATCCGTTGAGCTCACACTCCACCGGCCGACGAGCACTAGGCGACGGCGTCCGCAACCCACAACAACGGGTCGCTATATGCGGGCATGTGGTCGTAACCGAATCCGGCAGACTGCCCGCGCAGTTCACCGACGAGCACTTGCCGATCCAGATGGTCGCGGCCCTCGCGCGATTCGATAACCAACCGGGTGACGTTGCGGTCGAGTAGTTGGCGCACCATTCGGCGGATGCTTTCAGCGCGGACCGCGGTCTCGTCACCCTTGCCGTGGAAAACCAGCGCCGTCGCCGCGGCGTTGCTAACGAGCGCATCGACGATTTGCCGGCGCCGGCTAACGCGTTCATGCACGAAATGCCACCGTCGTTGCCCTGGTAAGCAAAGCGAGCGT
>NZ_JBYCLE010000359.1:0-20366 GCF_057473765.1 Mycobacterium sp. TH-M106
CCGACGGCGAAGAACACCAGCCCGACCCCGTAGGTCAGCGGCCGGCCGTCGCGGTCCGCGAGCACACCGGCCGGCAAGCGCACCCGCGCGGTCACCGCGGGGTAGCCGACGGTGGGCGTGATGGCACCGTCGAGGGAGAAGCCGATGTCCTTGAGGCCGATGTCAGAGCGGGCGTTGGGGCGGCGCGACCGCCTGCTTATGGACGGCGTGGCACTGCTCTACATCGTGGCGCTTGCGACCGTGGCACAGCGAGGCGGCGGGCACTACCTCCTTTTTCCGGGGCTTGCGGCACTCTCGTACGATGTCTTGACTCGGCCATGGGGAAAATGGGCGATCCAGCCCGGGCGGCTCATCCTCACGCCGGCGTTGGGGGCGGCCGTCGGCACATTGACAACGCGAGCGTTTGGTTACGGTGTTCTGACCATTCTCGTCGTCACCACCCTGTGTCTGCTTCTCCTCGCTGTGCTGCGATCCAATATCGCCCCGACGATTGCGGCCGGCATACTGCCGCTTGTGTTGGGCATGAAAAGCTGGGCCTACCCCGTCTCGGTAGCGTTGAGCCTGGTTGTTTTGGTCGGTATTTTGTTGCCGTGGAGAAAACATTACCGGCGGAAGTACCAGGACGGCCCGGCAGTTTCGGCTAGCGACCTCGACGATCTTCTCGAAGCAGCACCCGGCGGGAAGACGTGGATGCTACCGTTCTTCCTCTTTTTGACGGTGATGGCCTGCTGTGCTGTGGCGTCGGGTTTCCGGCTTCTTTTATTCCCCCCTCTGATCGTCATCGCCTACGAGATGTTCGCTCACCCCTCGTCGTGTCCCTGGGCCGGAAAGCCGGTGGTGCTGCCTTTTGCGTGTTTTCTGACATCGTCTGGAGGATGGCTTGCCGTAATACTATTCGGAAACGGTGGAATTGCTGCTGGGTGCGGCTTGGCATTTGGCATTGTTGTGCTCCGACTGCTGGAGCTGCACATGCCTCCCGCGCTGGCGCTCGGGCTGTTACCGCTGGTCATCGATGCTCCCGGTATCGACTACCCCGTGTCGGTGACCATCGGAACAGCAGCCTTGACGCTCGCCTTTCTGCTCTACCGACGGTGGGCAGCAGTCCGGTGCGCGTCGTGAGGGGGACCGCGAGCTCTTGGGCCACTGCGGCGAGGTGGTTGAAATGCCCGGGTCGACGGACTTTAGGCCGCGGCTCGCCCAGCCACCGCTTGATCGTAGCCGTCCAGCACAGTCTCGGCTACGAGCCGGTGTGCGCCCAGCGGGGCTGCCATCGAAATCCCGGCGGTGCACGCGTACGCCGATATCCGGTCGAGCAGTAGCCCTGGCGCGAGGAACCACGGGGCAATCACCAGCCGTCGGGCGCCGCGTCGTCGCAAGTGGCCGGCAGCCTCCGCCGGCGACGGCCCGGCTCCGGTCGCAAATGCCGCCATCGCACCCACCCAGTGGGTGCCAGATGCCAGCCGTGCCGCCACCGCCGCGGTGCGCGTGTTCGCACCAGCCTTGGTGGATCCGACCGCGAGCACCAGCACACCGAGGTCTTGGTGGGACCGAGAAACGCCTACCGCAGTGAGCCTTTCATGCATTACCGTCACCAGGCGCGCATCCTCGCCAAGCACCCGTGCTTGTCGTACACCGGCGAAACCCACGATCTGTCCTGGAATGTCGATGCGGGCGTGGTAGGCGTCGGCCAACAATAACGGGGTCACCACCGCACCTGGCGTGAGCACGTCGGGCAACCTCGGCGAGTTCAGCTCGCAGAACGCAACTTGCACGTCAAGGCCGGGCCGTAGCAGCCGCAATCGATCGGCGACGGCCCGGGCGTTGGCGGCCGACCTCGGATCCTTGCTGCCGTGCGCGGTCAATACCAGTGTGCTCATGCGCTATGCAGTCCGCATTCGGTTTTGGACCGCCCGTGCCAGCGTCCGCTGCGCGGTTCGCCAATGTTGACCGGTCTGACAGTGCACGGGGCGCAGCCGATCGACGGATAGCCGTCCTGCACTAACGGATTGACCAGGACATTGTTTTCGTCGATATAGTCGGTGAGGTCTTGATCGGTCCAGGCGGCCAGCGGATTGACCTTGACCAGCTTGAAGCGTTCGTCGAAGCTGACCAGCGGGGCGTTTGCCCGACTGGGTGCGTCGGCCCGGCGCAGCCCGCTCACCCAAGCGGCATAACCGTTCAGGGCTTTGTCCAGCGGGACGATCTTGCGCAGTCGGCAGCACTCGTGGGGGTCGCGGGCGAACAGGTCTTTGCCGAGCAGTTCGTCTTGGTCGGCCACGGTGTGTTCAGGTCTGACGTTGATCAGGTGGATGTCGTAGACCGCCTCCGCCGCGTCGCGGGTGCCGATCGTTTCCACGAAGTGATATCCGGTGTCCAGAAACAGCACTGGGACACCGGGTCGCACCTTCGCGGCCAAATCGATCAGCACCGCGTCCTGCATGTTGGATGCCACAACGTAGTTGCAGGTCGCCGGCATACGGGGTCCGTTGACCCCACCGAAGTGCTCGTCGGTCCAGCGCAAAAGCTCACTGGCGCTGGCCCCTTCGAGGTCCGCAGCGCCGCGTTCGGCCAGCTCCCGCAGCTGGGTTTCAGTCCACCCGTTCGCTCGCCCGGTCACCGCAGCTCCGCTTCATCTGCGCGCATCGCCCACTGCGCGAACCGTTCGCCGTCGTTGCGTTGTTCGACGAAGTTACGCACTATCCGTTCGATGTAGTCGCCGAGCTCGTCACTGGCGACCTTGTGCTGGCGCAGCTTGCGGCCGAACCCGCTGTCGGCGCCAAGGCTGCCGCCCAAGTGCACCTGGAATCCTTCGGTCGATCCGCCGTGGCCGTCGTCGATCATCTGGCCCTTGAAGCCGATGTCGGCGACCTGGATACGGGCACACGAGTTGGGGCAGCCGTTGAGGTGGACGGTGACCGGTACGTCGAGCTGGGCGTTGAGGTCGTCTAGGCGTTTCTCGAGCTCGGGCACTAGAGCCTGAGCGCGTACCCTGGTTTCGGCGAACGACAGTTTGCAGAATTCGATCCCGGTGCACGCCATTAAGTTCTTGCGCCAGGGCGACGGCGACGACGGCAGTCCCAGGGCATCGAGGCCTGCCACCATGGCGTCCACTTCGTCGTCGGGCACGTCCAGAACGACCAGCTTCTGATACGGAGTGAACCTCGCCCGGTCCGAACCGGCGCGCTCCATCAGGTCGGCCACCGCGGACAAGACGGTGCCCGACACTCGCCCGGAGACCGGGGCGACCCCGACGGAGTTGAGCCCGTTCTTGAGCCGCTGCACGCCGACGTGGTCGATCGGATGTGTGACCGGTTCGGGCGCCGGGCCGTCGATGAGGCGCCGTTTGAGGTATTCGGTTTCCAGAACCTCCCTGAACTTCTCGACACCCCAATCCCTGATCAAGAACTTCAGCCGAGCTTTGGAGCGCAGCCGCCGGTAGCCGTAGTCCCGGAACACCGCCGTGACGGCCTCCCACACGTCGGGCACTTCGTCGAGCGGCACCCAGGCGCCGACGCGCTGGGCGAGCATCGGGTTGGTGGACAGCCCGCCGCCGACCCACAGATCCAGCCCGGGGCCGTGCTCGGGGTGGTTGACGCCGATGAACGCGACGTCGTGGGTCTCGTGCGAAACGTCCTGCAGACCTGAGATCGCGGTCTTGTATTTGCGAGGCAGGTTGGCGTATACGGGGTTGTCGATAAAGCGCCGCAGGATCTCCTCGATTGCCGGCGAAGGGTCGAGTACCTCGTCGAGCGAGTCGCCGGCCAGTGGCGAACCGTGTATGCCGCGCGGGCAGTCACCGCAGGCCTCGATGGTTTGCAACCCGACGGCGCTGAGCCGCTGCCAGATCTCGGGCACTTTCTCGATCTCGATCCAATGGAACTGCACATTCTCCCGATCTCCGATATCGGCGGTGTCGCGGGCGAATTCGGTCGAGACCTGACCTAGCGTCCGCAAGGTGACGGCCGACATGGGTTTGCCGTCGGAGCGCACACGCATCATGAAGAACTTGGCCTCGATCGTGTCGATGTTCTCGTCGCCGGTCCAGGTCCCGTCGTAGCCCTGCTCCCGCTGCGTATACAGACCCATCCAGCGGAACCGCCCGCGCAGATCGCTCTTGTCGATGCTGTCGAAACCCTGCTTGGCATAGACATTGAGAATCCGGTCCCGCACATTGAGCGGCGCGTCATCGCATTTGATCTGCTCGGTGTCGTTGAGTGGCTGGTGTTCACCCAGCGCCCACTGGCCCTCGCTACGAGTCTTAGCGGCACGGGCTGTGGTCATGTGGACCCCCTCCTTAACCAATGGTTCAACAGTGATTGCCGGCCTATACCAGGCGCAGCGAGTGCGAGTGGACTGATTCGCCGCCTCCGGTACGCCAAGGCTAGACCTACTCAAGTCATGGATACGTCTGGTCAGCGCGGTTGATACGCGCCAAATGGCGATGATTCAGTTGGTTGCATAGCTCATGCTCTCGATGGTTCACCGCCTCGGCGCTCGGCGGTAGCAGCCTTGCAGTTGTGACGCCACAACGTTTTGTTGTGGACCGCCTCGACACTTCCGCGGGCTTCCCCAGCAATCCGGAAGGTCGGGGTCGGCGAAGTCCGAGGTTGATTGCGCCGACGGTGCTACCCGGCGCCACGACATGAGATAATCGCTTTACATCCAGTCACTTCCGCGTAACAGAGTGTTTACTGCGCTGCGCCTCGATGGTCAGACTTCTCGGCAGCGTGGCGGTCTTGTGACGCCGTGCAGGTCGCCATCCGATAGGCTTGATGCTTGTATATTCGGGACCCACTGTATCGGAAAGGCTTCTATGACCGCCACCCCTGTTGTGCACGATGTCGTCGTCATCGGCTCCGGGCCTGCTGGGTACACGGCCGCCATCTATGCGGCCCGGGCGCAGTTGGCGCCGGTGGTGTTCGAGGGGACGTCGTTCGGCGGTGCGTTGATGACCACCACAGAGGTGGAGAACTACCCCGGATTCCGGGACAGCATCCTCGGTCCGGAGTTGATGGACCAGATGCGTGAGCAGGCACGCCGTTTCGGTGCGGATCTGCGGGCCGAGGACGTCGACTCGGTCGCGCTGGATGGGCCGGTCAAGTCGGTGGTCAGCGCCGAGGGGCAGACCTACCGGTCGCGGGCGGTCATCTTGGCGATGGGCGCGGCGGCGCGCTATCTGCATGTGCCCGGTGAACAGGAATTGCTGGGGCGAGGTGTGAGCTCATGTGCCACCTGCGACGGGTTCTTCTTCCGGGACCAGGACATCGCTGTCATTGGCGGCGGCGACTCGGCGATGGAGGAAGCCAGCTTCTTGACTCGCTTCGCCCGCAGTGTGACGGTGGTGCATCGCCGCGAGGAGTTTCGCGCCTCCAAGATCATGCTCGAGCGGGCCCGCAGTAACGACAAGATCCGCTTTGTCACCAATCACATAGTGGTCGCCGTCGACGGTGACGATACGGTCACCGGACTCCGATTGCGCGACACGACGACTGGTGCGGAGACCACGATGGCGGTAACGGGGATGTTCGTTGCGATCGGCCACGATCCGCGTTCGGAGCTGGTACGAGATGTCGTCGACGTCGACCCGGATGGCTACGTCTTGACCCAACAACCCTCCACCCGCACCTCAGTGGAGGGGGTGTTCGCGGCCGGGGATCTGGTGGACCGGGACTATCGGCAGGCGGTGACCGCGGCAGGCACTGGCTGCGCGGCGGCGATCGACGCCGAACGTTGGCTGGCGGAATCGGCGACGGCCGCCGCGGATGCCACAACCACCGAAGACACCGAACTGATGGGAGCACGCAGATGACCGACACCGACAAGACCAGCGCCACCGTGGCGGTCTCCGACACCTCGTTTGCGTCGGACGTCTTGTCTAGTAATAAGCCTGTGCTGGTTGACTTTTGGGCCACCTGGTGCGGACCGTGCAAAATGGTTGCACCGGTGCTCGAAGAGATCGCGGCAGAAAAGGCCGGCCAGCTCACCGTCGCCAAGCTCGATGTCGATGCCAATCCACAGACTGCGCGCGATTTCCAGGTCGTCTCAATTCCCACGTTGATCCTGTTCAAAGACGGTCAACCGGTCAAACGCATCGTCGGCGCCAAGGGCAAAGCGGCGTTGCTGCGTGAAATCTCCGACCTCGTCTAAGAGCGTCTTAGCCCTGGGTGCCGCGCCGGACGACGTCCACGCAGAGCACCACCGCGGCCGGTGACCCTGGGGCGGGTCGAGGTAGAGCCCCCCGATGCCGCCGAGCGTCTCGCATCGCAAATCCTCGTTGTGTCTGGGCATCTTCGGCGTTCCTCTGCTTCGACCGATGACGGTTCATTGGTGGTCCGACACTGCTAATTCGGTGGACTGGCTCTGGGAATGCACTGGAGGTCTGAGTGGTACGTGAATGCCTGGTGTTCACCATGTTCGGCGGGAAGGCCAGGGCCACCTCGACGGTAGGGCGTGAATGTACTGTTCAGCCATCATGCAAGCCCGTCAATCGCCGCCCGAGCCGACTGGTGGGCCGCTGGACGATCCCTGAATGGTGCCTGGCGAGCTGAATCCAACAGGCAACTGGCAGATTACAGCGGGTGCCATGCACTACCGGCTCGGCTACCGTGGCCGTTGGCATTTTTCAATCAGGAGGGGCTCAATGGGCCGTGGGCAGAGAATCATCGACTGGAACCCCGAAGACGTCGTAGCTTGGGAGGCTGGCAACAAGAAGATCGCGCGGCGCAATCTGCTGTGCATGATGGCCGCCGATCATGTCGCCTTCTCGATCTGGGCGCTCTGGTCGGTGATGGTGCTGTTCATGCCCGCGTCGGTATACGGTTTCTCGGCGGGCGACAAACTCCTGGTGGGTGCCACCGCCACGTTGTCCGGGGCATGTTTGCGCATTCCCTACACGTTGGGCATCGCCAGGTTCAGGGGCCGCAACTGGACGACGTTTGCAGCGCTGGTGTTGCTGATCCCGACCGTAGGAACCATTGTGCTGCTGGCCAACCCTGGCCTGCCGTTGTGGATGTATGTGGTGTGCGCGGCGCTGACTGGGTGCGGCGGCGCCAACTATGCAGCGTCGTTGGCCAACGTCAACGCCTTCTACCCACAGCGCCTCAAGGGCTTTGCACTTGGGGTCACCGCCGGGATCGGAAATCTCGGGGTAGCGGGTGTCCAGGTGGTAGGACTGGTGGTGCTCGCGATCGCCGGGAACCGGCAGCCGTACTGGGTATGCGCGGTCTACTTGCTGCTGCTCGTGGTCGTCGCTATCGCGGCGGCACTGTTCATGGACAATCTGGAGCACGCCATCGAAGTGGCCACCGTGAGGGCGGTGCTGCGCGAGCGCGACACCTGGTTGCTCGCAACGCTTTACGTCGGCACCTTCGGTACCTTCATCGGGTTTTCGTTCGCGTTCGCGCAAGTGCTGCAGGTGAACTTCATCGCCGGTGGGCAGAGCGCCGCGGCGGCATCGCTGCACGCGGCCCAGTTCGCCTTCATCGGGCCGCTGCTGGGGGCGCTGTCCCGGATCTACGGTGGCCGGTTGGCAGACCGATTCGGCGGTGGCCGCATCACTCTGGCCGTATATGCCGGCATGATCGTGGCAACCGCAGTGCTGGCCAGCGTCAGCGCCCACGACGACCACACTCCTGGCACCAGGACCACTGCCACCATGGCAGGCATTGTCGCTTGTCTGCTCATGTTGTTCTTCTTGGCTGGGCTCGGCAAAGGCTCGGTCTTCAAACTGATCCCGGCGGTGATCGAGGCGCGCGGGCACACGCTCGACGTCAGCGACACCGAACGTCGCCATTGGTCACGAAACATGTCGGGAGCGCTGATCGGGTTCGCCGCTGCAACCGGCGCGCTCGGTGGTGTCGGTGTGGACTTGGTGTTGCGGCAGTCCTACCAGAGCACCGGCTCAGACACGATGGCGTTCTGGACCTTCCTCGCGGTATACATCGGCGCGGCGTTGGTCACCTGGACGATGTATGTGCGGCGCCCATTCGCCGGCAGCCCAAGCGCGGCGGTTACGCAGGCCGTGCCGGTGTCGCCACACGTCGACGGTGGACTTTGCTCGACCGGTCGAGCTACGCGGTGACGTTTTCGGTGTTGCTATCCAGATTTTTGACCGCAATAGGGTCGTTGTCGGTGACCCCGACTTTCGACGCGCCACCGGGTGAACCGAGGTCGGCGAAGAACTCGGCGTTGAGCTGGTGATATTGGCTCCACTCGTCGGGCAGGTCATCCTCGTAGTAGATGGCCTCGACCGGGCACACCGGCTCGCAGGCGCCGCAGTCGACACACTCGTCGGGCTGGATATAGAGCATCCGCGCGCCCTCGTAGATGCAATCGACCGGGCATTCCTCGATGCAAGATTTGTCCTTGACGTCGACACACGGTTCGGTGATCACATATGTCACAACCGTTTCCTTTCTCTGTTGCTGTCAAGAGAACCGCTAGGGCGTCTTTGGCCCACAAGTATCAGCCGTGGCTGACCCGCAGCAGCTCGGGCAGGCTAGGCAGTTTGACGCGAGGCCGCCCGAGCGCCTCACCAGCCGACCGCTCGTAGTCGTCGATTCGTTTCCAGTGCGCGTAGGTGACGAGCTTGGGTTGGCGCGAGGCGAGCCAATCGGCCAGTTTATCGGCGTGGTCGGCCGAAAAATCGGCCAGCCCGGAGTGCCCGGCGGCAGCCAGGTCGGCCAGCAGCGTGTTGACGGTGTCCTGGGAGTCTTTTTTGTTGGTGCCGATCACCCCGGTGGGGCCGCGCTTGATCCAGCCGACGACGTATTCGTTGCGGCTGCCTACCACCCGGCCGGCCCTGTTGGGGATAGTGCCGCTCCTGTCGTCAAACGGCAGCCCCGGTGTGGGCACACCGCGGTAGCCGACCGAGCGCACCACCAACTGAACGGGCAGCTTGTCGCGACCCCCGGTGTCCTTAGCCACTACCCGCCCATTGTCGTCGCTGACCAACTCGTTGCTCCCCAACACGATCTGCTCGACTTTCTCGTTGCCTATGATCTCGACGGGGGATGTCAGGAACCGGAAAACGATACGACGGTTCCCGGGATGCGGTGTGCGACCGGCGTAGTCACGCAGCACCTTCATGTTCTGCGCGGCCGTCTTACCGGCCGCCGCCGCATCGTCGTCGCTGATGCCTTCCAACTGTGCCGGGTCGACGATCACGTCGACCCCTTCCAGCTCGCCGAGCTCGCGCAGCTCCAGCGTCGTGAAAGCGCTCTGCAGCGGGCCGCGCCGGCCGATGAGCACGACTTCCTGTACGCCGCAGGGTCGCAGGGTTTCCAGCGCATGGTCGGCGATATCGGTGCGGGCCAGCATATCCCGGTCGGTGACCAAGATCCGGGCTACGTCGATAGCGACGTTGCCATTGCCCACCACAACGGCGCGACCGTTGGAAAGATCGGGTGACATGGTGCAAAACTGCGGGTGCGCGTTGTACCAACCCACGAAATCCACCGCAGCGATGCTGCCCGGCAGCTGTTCACCGGGAATGCCCAACGGCCGGTCTGACTGCGCCCCAACCGCATAGATCACCGCGTCGTAGCGCTCGGTCAGTTCGGCAGCGCTGACATGCTCACCCACCGCGATGTTGCCGAAGAACCGGAAGCGGGGGTCGGCGGCGGTCTTTTCGAAGGTTTTACTGATCGACTTGATCTTGGGGTGATCAGGCGCGACACCCGAACGCACCAGACCCCACGGTGTGGGGAGCATCTCGATCATGTCCACCGCGACGTCCAGGTCCGCCACAGAGTCGGCGGCCTTCAGCAAGGACGCTGCGGCAAAGAATCCGGACGGGCCAGACCCGACGATTGCGACGTAGTACGGGCGCATCTCAACGTCTCCGCCGGCGCGGCATGTGGCGGCGCCCTGGGTGGGAAAGCGCAGTCACGCGACGGGTGCCGTCCGCGCGCATGAGCTCGCTCGTGCTACGGGTCATGATTTCGATATTGCGGTGCTTGCTTGGCTACCGGTAGAGGTCTCGGTGTTGTGAAGCCACAAGCAGTCGTTGTGACCTCCGCCCGTGGGCGGAGAGCAGCACACCCGGCCACACAGGCGCGCGCCCAGCTCTGCTTCGGCTACATGCTTCGAGCATTCCTCCAGCTTAAAATGCATGCAGCATATCGGCGTTATCCATGGGGATCACGTCCATGGGAATCGCAGAGGACGCAACGGCGGATTCAGCTGTAGCTGGTGGACTGTGCGCTGTTGTTGGGATCAGGACACATTTGGCGAAAGGTGCGTGCGATGGATTTCGGGGTGTTGCCGCCGGAGGTCAACTCCGGTCGGATGTATGCCGGTGCAGGGCCGGGGCCGATGCTGGCCGCTGCGGCGGCCTGGGATGGGCTGGCCGCTCAGTTGCACGACACGGCGGCGTCTTACGGGTCGGTGGTTGCGGGGTTGGCTGGGCAGTGGCGGGGTCCGTCGTCGGCGACCATGGCGGCTGCGGCCGCGCCGTATGCGGCGTGGGTGAGCGCCACCGCTGCGCAGGCCGAGGGCACCGCAAGGAGGGCCAGGGTAGCGGCCGCAGCCTATGAGACCGCGTTCGCAGCGACGGTGCCACCCCCGGTGATCTCGGCCAACCGTGCCCAGTTGACCGCGCTGATCGCGACGAACTTTTTCGGCTTGAACACGCCGGCGATCATGGCCACCGAGGCCCAGTACGCCGAGATGTGGGCCCAGGATGCAGCCGCCATGTACGACTATGCCGGCACCTCGGCGACCGCAACGCAAGTGACGCCGTTCAGCCCGCCGCCGCAGACCACCAACCCGGCGGGAACTGCCGCGCAAGCCACCGCGGTCGCCCAGGCCGCTGGCACGGCCGCTAGCACGCACGCGTTGACGTTGCCCCAGTTGATGTCTGCTGTGCCGCAGTCGCTGCACAGCCTCACAACGCCCATTTCGGCTGCGGCTCCCGCAGCGCAGGGAGCTGGCGACTTCATCACCGGCCCGTTATCGCCGTTGTCGTTGTTCACCCTTGTCGGGCTCCCTAGTCTTCTCGGCGTCCAGGGTTATCTGCTGCCCCAAGCCGCTGCGAACCTGACCAGCGCGTCGGAGAAAATGGCCAAAATCTCGCCGGACAAGCTGCCTTGGCCGTTCACCGCCCCCGCATCGCCAGCTGCGGAATCGCTGGAGGGCGGACTGGGTTCGGGCGCTCGTGTCGTGAGCTCGACCGGCGTGGGCCCGGTTGCGTCCGGTCGCGCCGGCATGATCGGGGGTTTGTCGGTGCCGCCAGTTTGGGCGTCGGCTGCCCCGGCGATCAAAGCGGCCGCTGCGATGTTGCCGGAAAGCGGACTCGGCGCCGTTCCAGCAGCGATCGCCGCTGATGGCCAGGGAAGCCTTTTGAGCAATATGGCCCTGTCCGGTCTGGCCGGACGGGCCATCGCGGGAACCGGCGGTTCAGCCGCCCGACCCACCGGCACCAGCGGCGCCACCAGTAGCAGAGAAGCTGCTGCCCCCAGAGAAGTCGCACTCACCGCGAACATCTTTGTGATACACGAGGCCGACAAATGACCACCACCAGCGCAGTAGCAACCAGCCAAGCAGTCCAATCAAGGAGTCTCACCATGGATTACGGAGCCTTGCCGCCCGAGGTCAACTCCGCTCGCATGTATGCCGGTGCGGGTGCGGGATCGATGCTGGCCGCCGCGGCGGCCTGGGATGGGCTAGCCGCCGAGCTGCGCTCGACCGCGTCCGCCTACTCCTCGGTGATCTCGGGGCTGACCACCACGTGGCTGGGCCCGGCATCGGCGAGCATGGCTGCCGCAGCCGCGCCGTATACGGCGTGGCTGACCGCCACCGCCGGCCAGGCCGAAGACACCGCTATGAAAGTCAAGGCAGGCGCAGCCGCGTACCAGACCGCGTTTGCGGCCACGGTGCCACCGCCAGTGATAGCCGCAAACCGCGCTGCCCTGGCGTCGCTGACTGCGACCAACATTTTCGGCCTGAACACCGCAGCGATCGCGGCCAACGAAGCCCAATACGCCGCCATGTGGGCACAAGATGCCGCCGCGATGCATAGCTACGCCGGCCAATCCGCGGCGGCCTCGCAGGTGAGTCCGTTCGCTGCGGCGCCGCAAACCACCAATCCCGCTGGCACGGCGGACCAAGTTGCCGCGGTTGCCCACGACGTCGGCGCCTCGGCCACGGCGAACATCCAGTCGGCCTTGGCGCAGCTGACGTCGGCGACACCGGGCGCACTGCAAAGCCTCGCAGCACCCGTCCAGGCTGGTAACCCGATCAACGCGCTAACGAATGCCCTCGACAGCCTGAACTCATCTCCGTTGGCAACGATCGCCGGTTATCTGGAACTGATCCCGAAAACGATCCTGCCGGTTAACGACGTTCTGATCAATACCATCATGGGCTTGGTGATCGGCGGCCGGGCCGTCTCAGATGTGGTTGTCGGTGCCGACAGCGGGGCGGGATCGGCTCTGGCGGCTGGGCTCGGTTCGGGTGGATCTGCGCTGGGGTCAGCGGGTTTGGCTGGAGCCGGGCCGGCGATATCGGCGGCGACGGCAGTGTCGGCCAGTATGGGCCAAGCCGGGTCTGCCGGTGGATTGGCGATTCCGCCGACCTGGACTGCGGCCACTCCGGCGATCAAAACGGTTGCCGCGGTGTTGTCCGGCGCCGGGCACGGTGCCGTCCCGGCGGCCGCGGTCAGCCAGGGCAGTCTGTACAGCGGCATGGCCGCTGCCGGCATGGTCGGAGGCGCGCTCGGCGGTGGAGTCCCTCGCGCCGTAGCCGGCGCCGGCATCAAGGGGGGCGGCGTCAAGGTAAAAGACCTCAAAGACAGCGACCCGTCGCCGAATCTGCAACGCATCGTGGCCGAGATGGCGGAGAACCCAGAGAGCGTTCAACACTGGCACACCGACTCCGAACACCTCGACGGCCTGCTGGCCGAATTGCAGCAACAGCCCGGCATTCACGCGGTACACGTGTCAAAAAACAGCACGCCCGCGTTGACATCACCGACAGCACAGTCGATCTAGGGCCCAGCTGGACGATAGGCAGAGCAGGTCCCCGTCACACTGGTCAGGGTTCCCGGTTCTCGCCTCCCCGCGACCTGGCCAGGCCTATCTGTTAGGCTGGCCGTTTGCGGGTGCCGATGTGGCTGAGCAGATCTCGTATCGCACCAGCGGGTGGGGTGCGCCCGCCAACCCAGACGGCACGCAGCTGGCGCCGCAGATCCAATTGGGGGATAGTGACGGCGCATAGACGCCCTACCGCCAGGTCGTCGGCCACTGCCAGTCGACTCATCACCGCCGGCCCCGCGCCGGCAAGGACTGCAGCGCGTATGGCTGCAGGAGAATGTAATTCGAGCGCGGGGGGCGCTTGCTGCATATCATCGCCCAGGGCGTGACGTAGGGCCACTGTGAGTGAATCGCGTATACCCGAGGGCGGCTCGCGGGTCACCAGGGGCGTTCGCGCAAGTTCGGCGGCGCTGACGAATCGCGACGGCCGAGCCCACTTATGGTTCTGCGGCACAACCACCACCAGTTCGTCGTGCGCCACGACGCAGTTTCCTAACCCTTTGGGCTGCCCGGGGTTTTCGACGAAGCCGAGGTCGGCGGTGCCCTCACGAACCGAGGCGATCGTGTGTTCGCAGTTGGTGGCGTTGAGAATTACTTGGGGAGCGGTGCCGCCCCGCTGCCGGACGGCGGTTTGCATGGATGCCAACCAGTTAGGCACTAGCTGTTCGGCGATCGTCTGACTGGCCACGACCGTCAGGCGCCGACGGCTGGTCTCTCGCAGCGAATCGAGTCCCGCGTCGACCTCGCGGGCAAAGTCCAACAGGCCGGCCGCTCGCTCGGCGACCAGAACACCGGCGGGCGTGAGTTGTGTTCCGCGAGTCGTGCGAACAGCCAACCGGACACCGATCTGGGCTTCCATCGAAGCCAGCCGCGCCGACACAGCTTGTTGGGTCAGCCCGAGTTCGCGCGCGGCGCCACCGAGACTACCCGCCTGGGCGACGGCCAGAAAGATTTCTAGGGCGCCGAGTTCGGGCATTCGTGAACTAAGCGGCATACCCCACCAAAGCACAACTCTGCGTTGTCTGCACCAGCAAAGGCGGTGTTCACAGTTGGCGCACAACACATTTGCAGGCCACCCGAAGCCAGGGGTGCCTATTGTCCCGCTGAGCACATCACTTCCCGAAATGCGCGGGACGGCGACGCAGCCAAAGACTGTGAATTCACAAAATCGAGACTGCCGCCACCAGCCGACTGGGCCGAGAACCATCAGCGGTCGTTGTGCCGCAAGGACGCCCGCGGGTCAAGCCGCCGAGCGCGGCCGAGCTACTGCGGTTCGGGCACAGCCACATTCGTGTCGGCGACCATGCCGCGCTGACCTTTCGGGCCGGTACTTGGTGCGCTATGCTCTCTTTGAAACGCAGGGCCTGATCTTTCGGATCTCGAAGTGGAGACGCAATGCGCGTGATGAAACTGCTTTCGGCTGCGACCTGTGCGACCACCATAATTTGCCTGGCCGGTGCTGCGCAGGCCGATGACGATACCCGAGACGCCGATTTTCTCCAGGTGCTTCATAATGTGGGTATCGGGTATGCGAGCGAGGACGACGTTATCGCCAGCGGTAAAGCGGTTTGCTCCTACATAGCGGGAGGGCATACCCCCAACGAAACCGCGCAAACCATCGAAAATGAAAACCCGAAACTCTCGCCGAAGCAAGTTCTTCAGTTCCTGGAGCTTGCACGAGCAGTGTACTGCCCACCACCGCCCTTGGGCGGCGGTGGCGGCGGCTAGCAGACCCAGCCCTTACCCAGCCCGAAAACGGCGGGTGCGACTTTTGCTCATCCCCAGGCCGACTGGTTGGCGGCCAATTCCTCTTGCCATCGTGGCGGGAGCGGCAGCGGATTCGGATCTGTGCGTCTTCGGGTGTTGTAGGCCAAGGCCGATGCTAGCCAGCCGCTGGGCATCACCAGAGCAGCCGCCGGCCGCTCGCCGTCCTTGTTTTCGTCTTTCTTATCGCCATTGCCGTCATGGCGATCCGTCACACCACTCAGCGCGCCTCGCCCGGACATCGTGCCCATAGTCGCCTCTTGTAGCGCCGTTCCCGGTGGTAGGCCGACGGCCGTGGTCGGGGCGGCGCCGGCGCCGATGGCCGTCAGAGCAATCGCCATCGGCTCGGCACCCGCGGCCGCGGTCGCCGTAGCCCAAGTCGGTGGCACCGACATCGCCCCGATCGAAGACGCCTGCCCCAGCCCCGCGAATGGCCCGAGCAATTCCGCGAGTGGCCCGAGCAATTCCGCTTTACCCAGACCTCCCAGCGCATTCGCCCCGCCAACCCCGAACAGGGCGTTCTGCGGCCCCAGCCCCGCGAACGTGGTGTAACCCGCGATGCCGCGCACGACAACTTCCCTGAAATACCCGAAAGCGTTCGTGCCGATGGTGTAGAAAGCCGTAAAGTAGCCCAACGGGACGTTTGTACTGTCTCCCACCGCCTGATTGATCCAGCCCAAACCCTGTTCGGTTAAACCGCCGGTAGGGGAGTTCAGAAACGATAGTACGTGCGACAAGCCCGGCATATTCGGTGTGGTCGACGCGAGGGCCTGGCTGTGGATCGCGTCGATTGTGGCAGCCTCAGCGACTGCACCGGCCTGGGCGACGAGGCCGGCCGGGTTGGTGGTCGGAGGTGGCTCAGGGAACGGTGTCAGTGTGCTCGCTGACGACGAGCTATGAGCATACCCGTACATCGCGGTGGCGTCTTGCGCCCACATCTCGGCGTAGTGAGCCTCGGTCGCCGTGATCGCGGGGGTGTTCTGCCCGAAGAAGTTGGTGGCGACCAGCGCCGCCAGCAACGACCGGTTGGCGGCGATCACCGGTGGAGGCACCGTGGCGGCAAACGCGGCCTCGTAGGCAGCCGCCGCCGTCTTGGCCTGCAGCGCGGTCCGCTCAGCCAGCGCTGCACTGCCCTGTAGCCATGCCACATAGGGCGCCGCCGCACGCGCCATGACCGCCGCCGCCGGGCCCGACCACTCCTCGCTGGTCAGCCCCGAGACCACCGAGGCGTAACCGGCCGCGGCTGACTCCAGCTCTGCGGCCAGCGCGTCCCACGCCGCCGCGGCCGCCAGCATCGGCCCCGCCCCGGGGCCGGTGTACATCCGCCCAGAGTTGATCTCCGGGGGAAGCAATGCGAAATCCATGAACGCTTCCTGCCTCCGTGAACGGTGGTTCGAGTCAGCCGGCCGCGGGCGACCGGGGCACCACAGCGCGTCGGCGCGAAATCGTGCGGGCCGTCACGCCACCAAGACCCCGACCGGCCAACGTGCCCAGCATGGTCTCGCCGAACGCTCCGCCCGGCAACCCGCCGACGACGGCCGGGGCGACCGGCGTGCTGCTGACCGGCAGGGCGAACGAGGCGGGAGTGATCGCCGAGGCGGGCATCGCCCAAGTCGGTGGCACCGACAAGGCGCCGATCTTGATCGCCTGGCCCAGGCCCGCGCCCAGCCCTGAGCTGTGCAAGCTCGTCAGTCCTGCGCCGCCGAAGCTCAATGCCGCCGGCCCCACGAACGGTGGGTTGAGCGTTTCGAAGATGCCCGCGGGGTTCTCCGCCATCCACGTCAATAAGCCGACCCCGTTGTTGGCGTTGCTGAGGGCATTGGCAAAATCGGCCCAGGCAGCTGTGCCGTTGCCGAAGAATTGTGCCCCGTAACCGGTCGTCTGGTTGAGTAAACCGTCGCCGTTGACGAGGTCGCCATCGCCGAGTATTTGTTGCAGCCACGATGGCAGGTTCGATCCGGCGCTACTACCGGCGGCCTGGGCAACCGCGGCGGATTGGGCGGTCTGCCCGGCCGGGTTGGTGTTTTGCGGCGGTTGGCTAAACGGGGTGAGTCCGGAGGCGGCCGCCGACGAACGGGCATAGCCGTGCATCGCCGTAGCGTCTTGGGCCCACATCTGCGCGTACTGGCGCTCGGTCTCTCCTATCGCCGCGGTGTACTGCCCGAAGTAGTTGTGTGCGATCAGTGCCGACAACAAGGACCGGTTGGCCGCGATCGCCGGCGGAGGCACGTGGGCAGCCAGCGCAGACGCGTGGGCGCTCGCGGCGGCCTTGGCTTGGCCGGCCGTCTGCTCGGCCGCAACTGCGGTGTTGCGCAACCAGGCGACATACGGTTGGGCGGCGGCCGACATCGTCGTTGACGACGGTCCTGTCCACCGTTCGGTGGTCAATCTCGAGATCACTGAGCTGTATTGGGCTGCCGCGGAGTGCAACTCGGCGGCCAGCGCGTCCCAGGCCGCCGAGGCGGATAGCAGCGAATCTGCTCCGGGCCCGCTATACATGCGCCCCGAGTTGATCTCCGGCGGCAACAAACTGTAATCAAGAAACATCGTGCCTCCTCGTCCTCCCAGCGACCAGTTGCTGGACCGGAAGCTAGACAAGCCCGTCGTGGTGAACCGGAGGTTGCCGCCCGATGGTCGAAATGTTGAATGGAAAGTGAACTGAAGGGATGCGGACGGATGAGGACGGCCTACTAGGCGCTTTAAGGGTGATTCCGGGTGACAGCACAGCGCACGAACCCGACGACCAGCGTTCACCTGTGCTTCACCTTCTGTACGGCCGCAGTTCAACGGCGGCGATAACACTGCTGATCCGATGAAGCAGGCGAGATTGTTCTTGACCGCAGCCGGCGCCCTCGCCGCAATCGGCCTCGTCGCGCCGGTGCATGCCGACAACACCGACAACGTTTTCCTCACTGAGCTCGATCGTGCCGGCATCGAGTACGCCGACGCGCAGGACACCGTTTCCATCGGCAAGGCCGTCTGTGGCCTACTCGAGGAGGGGCGCTCGCCAACCGTCATCATGCGGTCCCTGAAGATCAGTAACCACCACCTCTCGGTGCACAACACCGCTCAATTCGTCGCGATCTCCGCGCAGACGTACTGCCCCGCTCGGCTGTCAGTCGAGAACGCTGGTGGTTAGGAACGAGTGATCACCGTGCCGCGCAACCTATTCCACGAAGTCGTCGGGTTCGCCAAGGAGCGAGCCCGACAACATCTCGACGTTACGGAGGTAACAATGACAGCTGTGAAACCGTTTCTGGCCGCAGCCGCGGTGGCCACATTTTTCGGCCTGCCCGCGACAGCTAACGCAGATCCTGGTGACACCGTCTTGCTCGGCTCGCTCGATGCGATCGGCATCCGGTACCCGAACCCGACCCAAGCCGTAGCCAGTGCCAGGGAGGTGTGCGAGTACATCACGCAGGGACACACCTCTAACCAGGCTGCACGCGGGTTGAAAAACGCTAACCCCGAGTTGACGCTGACGCAGGCATCCCAATTTGTGGCAGCGGCACGTGCGGCGTACTGCAGCCAGCCGTCCAGCGGCACCGAATCATAACCCCGCTGCAGTGACCCCGGGCATGCCGTCGCGCCGGCCCTTTCGAGGTCGTCACAGATCTGGGATGGGTAGGTCGAGGTTGGGAAAGGTAAGACCGCCGTCGACTTCGAGCGTCTTGCCGGTCAGGTAGCTGCTCGCCGGTGAGGCGAGATACACCGCGGCCGCGGCGATATCGACCGGATCACCGAGCCGGCGCATCGGTGTCACCTTCTCCATCGGCATACGCAGTTCGTCGTTGGAGGCCACCACGTCCAGCGCCGAGGTGAGGATCGAGCCCGGCGCGATGGCGTTGACCCGGATGCGTGGACACAGATCCAGGGCGGCCAGCCGGGTGTAGTGGGCGAGCGCGGCTTTGGCGGTGCCGTAGGCGGCGAATCCGCGTCCGGCCAGCCGGCCCATGGTCGAGGTGATGTTGATGATGGCTCCGCTGCCGGAATGTTGCAAAATCAACGGCACCGCGGCGATAGTCAGCGCGTGCGCGGTGCCGACGTTGAACGTGAACGCGTCCCTGAGGTCCTTGGTTGGCGTGTTGAGCAATGGCGCGGGCATGGTTCCGCCGATGTTGTTGACGACGATGTCGAGCTTCCCGAACGCGTCAGCGGCCTGATCGGCCAGCGTTGCTGTCGCCTCCGGATGGGCTAGGTCGGCGACGACGACGTGGGCGCGACGGCCGGTGGCTTCGACATGCCGGGCTACGGCCTCCAATTCGGACCGGGTTCGTGACGCGATGACGACGTCAGCCCCAGCTTCGGCGAAGGCTACCGCGATCGCCGCACCGAGCCCGCGCCCGGCGCCGGTGACGACAGCGACCTGGTCATCGAGTCGAAAGCTGTCGAGGATCACCGCGCCACGTTCATCAACAAGGCAGGCACGATAAGATGCGCGCCCATCAGACGGCACCGTTACAGCCGCCGGGCTGGGCTGGTTCCGGCACCGGTCCACCGCCCGGGTTGACGACGCATTGCATGGTCGGTCGGCCCGGGGAATCTGATTGAACGATGCGCCAGTACGAACCGTCCGGGTAGTGCATTCCGTCGCAGTAGCCGTGCCCGGTCGGCGAACGATAATCACCCCCGACGCCACCCGGACAGTAACCGGCCGACGGGTCAGGAATGTGTCGATCGGGCTCGGCGTGAGCGGGCGAGCAGACCGCAACAGTGGCCGCCAGGATCGCCGCTGCCGCCGCCAATAGGGATCGTTGCACCATGTCCGAGAGCTTACTTCCCGGCGGGCTTCTTGGCCGGCGGTTTGCTCATCGTCGATTTATTGTCCTTCGATCGCGACCTTACGCTGGCCTCCAGCTTGGAGAGCAGGTCGGCGACGTCCTCCGTTTCGTCCAGCGCACTGGGTTGCTCGTCGACGGTAAACGCTTCACCGCCTTGGAGTTTCGCCTCGATCAACTCGCGCAGCTGCTCCTGGTAGGTATCGTGGTAGCGATCGGGGTCGAAGTCGTCGGTCATCGACTCGACTACCTGCCCGGCCATCTTCAGCTCGGCCGGCTTGATCTCGACCTTTTTGTCCAGCATCGGGAAGTCGGGGTCGCGGATCTCGTCCGGCCACAGCAGGGTCTGGATCACCATCACCTCGCGTTTGCTGAAATTCTTTACCCGCAACGCCGCAAGCCGGGTCTTGTTGCGCAGCGCGAAATGGACGATCGCCACCCGGTCGGTTTCGGCCAACGTCCGCGCCAGCAGCACGTAGGACTTGGCCGATGTCGAAGCCGGCTCCAGGAAGTAGCTGCTGTCATACAGCATCGGGTCGAGATCACCGGCGGGGACGAACTCCAGCACCTCGATCTCATGGTCGCGCTCCTCCGGCAGGTTGGCGATGTCGTCGTCGGTGATCACCACCATCTGCCCGTCGTCGGATTCGTAGGCCCGGGCGATGTCGGCGTAGTCGACGACCTCGCCGCATACCTCGCACACCCGCTTGTACCGGATTCGCCCGTTGTCCTTGGCGTGCACCTGGCGGAACGTGATGTCGTGATCCTCGGTGGCCCGGTAGACCTTGACCGG
>NZ_JBYCLE010000360.1:0-5952 GCF_057473765.1 Mycobacterium sp. TH-M106
GATACATCGCGATCCGGCCCTGCATCGCGGCGACCGACGCCAGCGGCAGCAGGCCGGTGCAGTCACCGGCGGCGTAGATCCCGGGCACCGACGTTCGAGACACCCGGTCGACTTTCAGGTAGTTGCCCTCGGCGAGTTCGATGCCCACCCGCTCCAAGCCCAGGCCGGCGGTGTTGGGCACCGACCCGACGGTCATCAGCGCGTGGCTGCCCTCGACGGTGCGCCCGTCGGTCATCGCGACCAGCACCCCGGTGTCGGTGCGGACCACCGATTCGGCCCGGGCGTTCTTGACCAGCGTGACGCCGCGTTCGGCGAACGAGCGCTCCAACACCATCGCCGCGTCGACGTCCTCGTGCGGCAACACCCGGTCACGGCTGGCCACCACGGTCACCCTGACGCCAAGCTCGGTGTAGGCGTTGACGAACTCCGCACCGGTCACCCCCGAGCCGACGACGACGAGATGCTCGGGCAGTCTGTCCAGGTCGTAGAGCTGCCGCCAGGTCAAAATTCGTTCGTCGTCCGGCTGCGCGCTCGCCAGCACCCGCGGGCTGGCACCAGTGGCGATCAGCACCACGTCAGCGTCACGCACGTCGCTCGTGCCGTCGGCCGCGGTCACTGTGACGCGGTGGTGGGCCAGACCGGGAGCAGGGTCGACCAGCTCGCCCCGCCCGGCGATCACCTCCACACCGGAGTTGACCAACTGGGTGGTGATGTCGGCGGACTGCGCCGCGGCCAGCGACTTGACCCGCTGGTGGATCTGCCCCAGCTCGATCTCGGCGTCCGTGAAGTGGATATCAAACCCGAGATGCGGGGCCCGGCGCAGCTCAGTGCGCACCCCACTGGAGGCGATGAATGTCTTGGACGGCACGCAGTCGGCCAGCACGCAGGCGCCACCGATGCCGTCGGAGTCGATCAGGGTGACCTGGGCGATCGCCGTGCCGCGCGCCGCGGCCACCAGGGCCGCCTCGTAACCGGCCGGGCCTCCTCCGAGGATCACAATGCGGGTCGCCACAGCGATAACCTAACGTGGCGAGGATGCGCGTCGTGATCCAGCGCGAGGTGGTCAACACCGTGGCCGTGCAGCGGCGAGGGGGCGAGCCGCGCGATCAAACCGAGCCGTCGGTTGTCCGCTTATCGCGCGTAGCTGCCGTTTAAGCTTTCTCCGTGCCGCTCTACGCCGCCTACGGATCGAACATGCACCCAGACCAGATGCTGCAGCGGGCACCGCACTCGCCGATGACCGGGACCGGTTGGCTACACGGCTGGCGGCTCACCTTCGGCGGCGAGGACATCGGCTGGGAGGGAGCGCTGGCCACCATCGTCGAGGATCCGGGGGCGAAGGTGTTTGTGGTGCTCTACGACGTGACGCCTTCCGACGAGAAGAATCTGGACAGGTGGGAAGGCTCGGAACTGGGCATTCACCAGAAGATCCGCTGCCGGGTGGATCGGCTGACTGGGCTTTCTGCGGATACCACCTTGGATCCGGTGCTCGCCTGGTTGTACGTGGTCGACGCTTGGGAGGGTGGGCTGCCGTCGGCACGCTACCTGGGGGTCATGGCCGATGCTGCCGAAATCGCCGGCGCGCCAGCTGAATACGTCCATGACTTGCGCACCCGACCCGCCCGCAGTATCGGCCCCGGTACATAGGCGCTCTCGTTGCGAATGCTGGCGGATGGTCAAAACGTTAAATGCGGTTCGGGATCCGGTGGCAACGCCGGTCCACCGTGGTGTGGATTCCACCGAAGCTGGTGGCCGCGACCAGTAGGTCGCGGCGTTGCACCAGCGCATGCACTGCGGCGGCATTGGCCAGTTCCACTGAGACCAAGCCGCCGAAGCGGCGCATCTGCGCTGAGGCCACTGGGTGTGCAGGATCGCCCGTCAGACCGGGAAACCGCACCGCCCGACCGCCGGGTGGCCGCGCAACAACTCGGCCAAGCCCTGGGCATTGCGGCATTGGCGGTCGAACCGGAGGTCCGGCCGTGCCCAGGCTGCGTAGCACCAACCAGGCCTCGAATGCCCCCAGGATCGGTCCAGCGTGAAGGCGTTCGCGTTCTAGCGCCATGATCAGCTCCGCCTGGCTGCCGGCCACGTAACCGGCGACCACGTCGCTAAAGACAAAGCCCCGGCGACTTGACCATGCGGCCAGGGGTTATCCGGGGCAGTACCTGGGCTAGTTTACACGAGGTGTCCGGTGACGAGGAGAGCCCCGGGCCGTGGGTGGAATCCTGGCTGTCCCGGCCGCGGTTCGCGGTTTACTTAGCGGCAGCGGGAGCAAATCGGCGGCTGGCGCTTGACCTGTATGAATGGAACGCCACCGTGTCGGCGGCGTTGTTGCACGACCTTGCGCATCTGGAAGTGGCGCTGCGCAACGCCTACGACGCCGCCATCGTGGCCAACACCTCCAGCAGCGTGCCGCACTGGACGGCCGATCCATACCGATTGTTCCCGGTTCGGTGGCGATCAGGCCCGCGACGGAACTCGCATCGATGCAAATCGTAGGCCTCGCGAACACATCGACAGAGCCGTGCGCGACGCCGGCCCAGGGGCGCCGCCGGGCAAGGTGATCGCCGAACTGCCGTTTGGATTCTGGCGCTACCTGTCCACGACCGCCCACCACCATCCGCTGTGGGTTCCGTATCTACACGCTGCGTTCGGACCCGGTACGGCCCGCCAATCGGTTGACCGGCCCGTCGGCCGGCTACATCTGCTGCGCAACCGTATCGCACATCACGAACCTCTGCTGAAGCGCAACAGCATCACCGGCGTGCTCAGCGCCAGTACCCAGCATTTACGTGACCACGTTGCCGATCTGCTCACCGTCGCCGAGCTGATCTCATCGGAACTCGGCGACTACGTCGCCGCTCCAAGCGAGGTGCAGGAGGAACTAGATCAGTCCCCAACTCTGTGATGGAATCCCGGTCACGGGCGACCATGACGCCGCAGATTTTTGAATTCGAGACCCCGAAGTGAGCCGGCCGCCAAGGTACGGCGAGTTCCGCTAACCGGATAGAAAAGTCGCGAGAACGACCAGGTTCGTTTGGCTGGTACGCCGACCGCGATACAGGTCTGGGTGCAACCCACTGGTCCGGCCACTTGACGTCCGGCCACCGAGCCATCATACTGCTGCGGTGGCGCTGCAACCGGTGATTCGGCGGTCCGTGACCGAAGCGGTTTTCGAGCAGATCGTTGCCGACGTGCTCAGCGGGGAGCTGCAGCCCGGGGAGGCGTTGCCCAGCGAGCGCCGGCTGGCCGAGGTGCTCGGGGTATCCCGTCCGGCTGTGCGTGAAGCAATCAAGCGGCTTTCGGCCGCCTGTCTTGTTGAGGTACGCCAAGGCGGCGTCACCACCGTGCGTGATTTCCGGAGGCATGCTGGCTTGGATCTGCTGCCGCAGTTGCTGTTTCGCGATGGCAGGCTTGACGTATCGGTTGCCCACAGCATCCTCGATGCCCGGCTGCGTAACGGCCTGAACGTCGCCGAGCTAGCGGCAGAACAGCACCGGCCCGGGCTGGCTGAACTTCTCGACAAATCGCTGTGTGCGCTGGAGTCCGAGGATGACCCGATCGAGTGGCAGCGCCACGGGCTCACGTTCTGGGATCACCTGGTCGACGCCGCCGGTTCGATCGTGTTCCGGTTGATGTTCAATGCATTTCGCGCGGCATATGAGCCGGCACTACCTGCTTTCGCCACGGCGATGACCACCGAGGATAGGCGTCCGGATTCCTACCGGAAGTTGGCCACTGCGGTTTGTGCCGGCGACGCTGGCGCCGCAAAAAAGGCCGCCCAGGACTTGCTCGAAACCTCGAACGCAACGTTGACCGCCGTGCTCGACAACGTGGGAAGCCAGCGGTGAGTAGCTACGTGGTGGTCAGTGGTTATGTCCGTGGTCAGGTTCGGCCTGGGGTGGATGCGGTTGGTGGGTTTTATCGGATGTGTGTTTTGACGGGTAAGGCGTTGTTTCGGCCGCGTTTTCAGTGGCAGGAGATGATCGAGCAGGGCTGGTTCATTACCAGTGTGTCGTTGTTGCCGACGGTCGCGGTTGCGGTGCCGTTGACGGTGTTGATTGTCTTCACGCTGAATATCATGTTGGCCGAGTTCGGGGCGGCGGATATCTCCGGTGCGGGTGCGGCGTTGGGGGCGGTGACTCAGTTGGGTCCGATGACGACGGTGTTGGTGGTGGCTGGTGCGGGGGCGACGGCGATCTGTGCTGATCTGGGTGCGCGCAGCATCCGTGAGGAGATCGACGCGATGGAGGTGTTGGGTATTGATCCGATCCATCGTTTGGTGGTGCCTCGGGTGGTGGCTGCCACGGTGGTGGGGGGTTTGCTCAACGGCGCGGTGATCACGATCGGGTTGGTGGGGGGTTTTGTGTTTGGGGTGTTCATTCAGCATGTGTCGGCGGGTGCTTATGTGAGCACGTTGACGTTGGTGACTGGTTTGCCGGAGGTGGTTATCTCGGTGGTCAAGTCGGCCACGTTCGGGTTGATCGCCGGGTTGGTGGGTTGTTATCGCGGGTTGACGACCCGTGGTGGTCCTAAGGGTGTGGGTGTGGCGGTCAACGAGACGCTGGTGTTGTGTGTGCTTGCGCTGTTTGCGGTCAATGTGGTGTTGACCACGATCGGGGTGCGGTTCGGGACGGGGCGTTAGCGGTGGCGACGTCGGTGGTGTTGCGTGCCCGGTTTCCGCGGACAGCAGCCAGTCTTGACCGTTATGTCGGTGGTGCGGGGCGAACGCTTGAGCAGCTCGGGGGTTTTGCGCGGTTCACTCGGGTCAGTGTGGGGCGTATCGGGTGGGCGTTGCGCCATTACCGCGCCGAGACGCTGCGGTTGATCGCCGAGATCGGGATGGGCACTGGCGCGATGGCCGTTGTCGGCGGCACGGTCGCCATCATCGGTTTGGTGACGTTGTCGGGGGGGTCGTTGATCGCCATTCAGGGTTTCGCGTCGTTGGGCAATATCGGCGCTGAGGCGTTCACCGGGTTTTTCGCCGCGTTGGCCAACACTCGGGTGGCGGCGCCGATCGTGGCGGGGGTGGCGTTGGCGGCCACCGTCGGCGCCGGGGCGACCGCGCAGTTGGGCGCGATGCGTATCAGTGAGGAGATCGACGCCCTGGAGGTGATGGGGATCAGGTCGATGTCGTTTCTGGTGTCTACCCGCATCATTGGTGGGCTGGTGGTGATCGTGCCGTTGTATGCGTTGGCGTTGGATATGGCCTACACCTCCGGGCAGCTTGTCACCACGGTGTTCTACGGCCAGTCCAACGGCACCTATGAGCACTACTTTCGGACTTTCTTGCGGCCCGAGGACGTCGGCTGGTCGGTGGTGCAGGTCGTGGTGATGGCGGTGGTGGTGATGATCACCCACTGCTATTACGGCTACACCGCCAGCGGCGGGCCGGTCGGTGTCGGGCAGGCGGTTGGTAGGTCGATGCGGATGTCGCTGGTCTTGGTGGTGGTGGTGGTGTTGTTGGCTCAGTTGGCGCTCTACGGTGTCAACCCGAACTTCAACCTGACGGTGTAGCGGCGATGCCCCCGACACCGGCCAAGCCGACCACGCGTACCCACTCACGCCGGTGGCTTTATCTGGAGGGTGTGGCCCTGTTGGGGCTCGGTGCGTTGGTGTTGGTGTTGGTGTTCTTGCAGTTTCGGGGGGATTTCACGGCTAAGACCGAGTTGACGATGCTGGCGTCGCGGGCGGGTCTGGTGATGCAGACCGGTTCGAAGGTCACCTACAACGGGGTGGAGATAGGCCGGGTGGCCGACATCTCCGAGATCGACCGAGACGGCCGCCCAGCGGCAAAGCTGATGCTCGACGTCAACCCGCGCTACGTCAGGCTCATCCCGGCCAACGTGGTGGCCACGATCCAGGCGGCCACCGTGTTCGGCAACAAGTATGTGTCGTTGGCCTCGCCGGACGACCCGGTGTCGCAGCGTATCTCGACGGCTGATGTGATCG
>NZ_JBYCLE010000361.1:0-13267 GCF_057473765.1 Mycobacterium sp. TH-M106
TACGCGCTCGAGCTCACCGCCGAGAAGCGGCGCAACCCCGTCGACGACATCTGGAGCACGCTGGCTTCGGCGGTGATCAACGGCGACGACGGCGAGCAGTTTCGGCTGGCGGAAAACGAGTTGGAGATCTTCTTTTTCGTGCTGGCGTTCGCCGGCAGCGACACCACCAAGAACGCGCTGGCGGGCGGGGTGCAGGCGTTTGTGGCCAACCGGGAGCAGATCGAGCGCTACCGCGACGACTCGGCGGTGCGGCCGGCTGCCGTCGAGGAGGTGCTGCGCTGGACCACGCCGGTGGCCTACTGGACCCGCACCGCCAAGGTCGACATCGAGATCGACGACCGACACATCCCCGCACGCGACCGGGTGGTGTCGATGCTGCGGTCGGCCAACCGCGACGAAGAGGTCTTCGACGACCCGTTCGCCTTCGACATCGGTCGTGTGCCCAACCCACATGTGGCGTTCGGCGGCGGCGGGCCGCACTTCTGCCTGGGCGCCAACCTCGCCCGCGCCGAACTGCGCGCGGTCTTCGACGAACTGCTGCTGCGCTGCGACAACATCACCCTCGGGCCCGCGAAGGTGGCGTATCCCAACCTGGTCACCAACATGTCGATCTACGACGAGATGGCGATCTCGCTGACCGAGCGGTGAGGGGCTCTGCGGCAGGGTCGACCATGAGCGTCGACGCTCACGGTTATTTAGGCAGGGTGTATCGTGGCCCCGTTGTCGCCCTCCTCGCCTCCGGTCGCGAAGGCGACGCCCGTCGACAGCAACGCGGCACCACCAGTCCGCCCGCGGCGGCGCCAGGGTGCCAACAGAGGCTGCGCTCGTCAGAAGAGATTGGCCAAATTGTTAACAAGGTGCGAGGCGAACTCGACGGCCTCTGATTGGAAGATGGCCCAATCCGCTAGGTGTTCGGCTGACTCGAGTTCGGCGCTGCCGCCCCCATCAATCGCAGCGGCTAAATCGCCGATGATGCTAATTTGAAGGTTAGCGTTAGTTAGCCACTGCGATTCGATTGGTATGAACAAATATCGGTCAACCGGGCCCCACAGGGCACCAAGGTGCTCAGAGAGGGTGTTTTCTGCCGTCAGCAAGTCGTGTGTGTCTGAGAGATCCGGTGCGGTGTCCGGTAGCACCGCACCTGTTAGGTCGTGTGCCTCTATGGAGTCGTTCTCGAACAAAGCATCCCATACAGAGTTATCAGCATAAATGCTTGAACGGCCGTTCATGAACAACTCGTCCCTGGCGAGGTCGTTCACGATGAGGCCCATCTCGTCGACAAGGGTGTTAAACGTACCCTCGTCCGCGGTGAGCGCCACGGCTGGCACGCTGACGTTGGGTCCCGCCGGTGGCGCCGGAGTGCCAGCGATGACGCCGCCAACGACAATCGCCACGACACCGCCCGCGACGGATGGAGCGGAAAAGTGCATAACCCTATCTCCTTAATCTCCTTTGCGACGCTCGTCGTCGCCTCGACGCGGCGTGTGTGGTGCTTCGTCGTAACATTACGAGCACAGTATCAAAAGCTGAAGAGGTCCGCTAGACCGCTGGTTGATCCTGAGGCCGTATCAATGAGACCCGTAAAGGCATCACCTGGATCGATTGGCTGGGTGGCATCAAAGCTGCCGAACAGCGGAGTCAGATCCAGCTTTCCAAACGGTGTCACCAACGTGTCGGTGACAGTGCCACCGTCCTTGCCGGGAACATCCACGTAGACGTTTTCGAACCCGTGGCCCAGGTTGAACACGTCATAAACCGTCCCGTCTGCCGGTAGCGCTGAGTCCTTGACACTGTGCGCAGCTGCCACATCGGTGATGGCGAACTCGGTGTTGCTCATACCAAGAACGTTCGCGACGTCCTCATTGCTGTCAACGATACCGAGCAGGGTGGGGTCGGCGCCAGTGCTGTACACAAAGAAGGTTTGCGTCGCAAGAGGAAAGGAGGATCCCAGAAGGCCCACGCTGCCGCCACCGATGTCGATAACCGGTGCAAACCCAAATAGCGGGCTGACCGGCGTGAAGCCTTCCACCACCTTCGTGCCGTCGGTAATGTCGACGGGGTCGAAGGTGATCTGGCCGATGGTGAACGCGTCCTTGCCGGGAACATCAGGGAACTCCGCCGCCGGGGCTGACGCGGCCCCACTGCCGTCCGCATTGTCACCGCCAGCGAATGCCACACCCGCGGAGAGGAAGCCGACGGCGAGTAATCCACCTGCCGCAGCTCCAAAGACTAGCAGAACACGGCGGTACATAAATATCTCCTCACCAGTTGTTGATTAGTTGCCCGCTACCACAAGATATATTGTCAAATATTGTCAAGCCAGGTGAGATCACACAACCACGATGTCGCATTATAGAGCAAGTCATCAGCGCGAAGGAGGTCGTAACTTGCATCAGGCACCCCAGGGTTCGCACTTTCACCAAGTAGGTCTGGCTGACCCAAATCAATCACGTAAGTAGATACCACATCCTGACGTTGCAAAGCACTTTCGATCGGTCCAAGCAGGCCATATGTATTCGCCAGGCTCGACGCGAGGCTTGCAAAGTTGTGATAGAAATTTGAGAAGTCGTCCTCAATCTGCACTTGAGTGGCGATGACATTGAATCCGTTGGCGTCGGCCAAGTCTGCTTGTGGATTAAACTTTGAAAGTCCCCACGCAAGGCCGGCATCAATTGCTGAATTAACCGAAGTTAACTGCGCCTCGTCAGACACCAAGGTCGCGACAGTATTGACCGTCGTATCGCTATTTACGATCTTATCGGCATCAACTACATCACTCACTGCAGTGCTTTGCAACGAGTCGAGTCCTGAGGCGCTGTGGGTACCGGTCAACAATTCTGCCTGAGCGTAAGCGGACTGTTCAGCCGCCGCAGAATCGTCGGCGGGGGGGACCGGGACGGTCGGCACGGTGATGTCATCAGCGTGGGCTGCCGAGGTGATGACCAGTGACACCACAGCACCAGCAATTACGGCCCCAGCGCCCATACCGATACCTCGCATCCATTTACGGGCGCGGTGCACCAGCAGTGGCTTGTTAACCGATTGGCGATCGCTTTTCTTGACTTCGATCATTTCCCGTCTCATGACAGTCCTTTCAATCACAATTGTGGTGTGCTTTCGTGCGCGGTTCGGTGATCATTAACGTATGCTCAGAACGCCGATCCAATAGCTCCAGCAGCAGAAACGATGCCTGTGACATCGCTTACTGCAAATTCAAAAGTGTGAAACGTGTCATTCACGGCGATGATCGCGGACTCTACATCTTGTGTCGCGTCATAGGTATCGGAATTGATTGCGACGAATGCTGCCTGGCCTAACTCACTAATTTCAGCGTAAGCGCCACCGGCTCCGGCGGGATCTAGTACCGGACCAGTTAAGTTGTCCGATAGGTACGTATCGATGAGTTGGCTGAGCGCGCTGTCCGGATCAGCCGAAGCAACAGACGCGGCTTCGCCTGATAAATCCACACCGGGCGTTGCGTGAGAGGGTGGAGCGAACAATAGTCCCACAAGCGCCGCGGATGTAAACAAGCTAGTACTGCCACGTCGACCGATATTGAGACGGTTGAAAGTTACCATTTGAGCCTCCTTGACTGTAGGCCTACGGAATGTTGTTCCTACGTGAGCTAATCAATCGTTGAGGCGCTGCGCAACGTGCATTGTGCATAAAAACGTTTCGTATAGCAGTGCAAGGTGCACAGCGCAGCGCTTTCGCTGCGTCGGGGTGACCCGGGTTGTCCCGGGTTGTCCTGTGGCGGCGCCGGAAGTCGCGGGTTGGGCTGCCCCACGTTTCTCGGACTGCGGATCTGAGCAGTCGGGCGGCGGCGTGGAGGAGTCGGTAGCGCAGGGGTCGCCGGTTCGGCTTTGGGCAGCACGCCTTCGAAGAGCAACCGTCGCATCCGGCACAGCAGGTCGATGGCCACCGCGACCGCGGTGACCCAGGCGGTGTTGATGGCAAACGAGTAAAAGCCAGAGGGCCAGGGACCAGGATCCGCGTGCCGGCCGGCCAGTCGGCCAGTCGGTCACCGCCGGCGCTTGCGCGCAGCATCCCGGTCAACTCGGCAACAGCCGCATCCTCGCGGGCTTGCCCGGTGGCATCCAGTGCGGTCTGCCATCCGGTGTCGGGCATGGGCCGCGATCGCAGCCCGCACCCGCTCGTCGAGGCCGAATCCGACCGAATAGCCCACCGAGAAACCCGGGCTAGCATTGAGTTTTTCCAGGTGCTCGACGACGGCGTGGCTTGCCCCCGCCCCGTCGATGGTGATCAACAGTTTTGGCGCCAGGCGGGATCGCCGCGATCGCGGCGCCGATGATCGCAATGTGATCGGCTGAGATTGTTCGAACCCGCGGCCGTCTGGCGGCCATGTCGATCTTGCCTTCCGTATCGGGCAAGCCTCCCGACTCTGCCCAACACCCGGCTTGACAGGAGCTTATTAAGTCAAGTTAGATGCCTCATATGGCCGCGCGTCGCTAGCGCAGAGAGGTTATTAACTGTAAGGCTGGAGCCTTGTGGAGGTCGTGATGGACCTGTCGAAGAACCTGGGGGGACAGCCGTGTGAGCGGGTGCGCGTGTTGATACGGCAGTGCAGCCAGATGATCCTCGATACTTCTGAGCAGTGGCTCGACGAGCTGGACAACGCCGCACTGGAGTCGAAGTACCTCCGCGGCATCGCCGACGATCCAGTGGTCGTCGATGCGATCCGGCGAAGCAATCGGGAAAACTATCTGCATTGGGCGTCCGCCAACATCAGTCACCCCGGCGAGCCGGTGCCGGCCAATCTCGCCGCAGCGCCGCTCACCGCAGTCCGCATCCAGGCTTGCCGCGGGCTAAGCGAGGCGGCGGTGATGGACTGTTGCCAGCGCACCCAGGCGGCGACATTGCGGTTGTGGATGCAGACCGCGTTCAGATTGACAACTGACCCCGACGAGCTGAGCGAGCTCCTCGACATATCGGCGCGATCGATGCGATCGTTCACCGACGCCACGGTCACCGAACTCTGCGAGCGGGCACGCCTCGAAGCCGACCAGGACACCGGGGGGGGGGGGGGCACGCCGAGCACCGGGCGATCGTCGCACAGATCCTCGACGGGGTGGCGATTCCCCGACGCAACGCCGAAACCCGGCTCGGTTACCGTCTCGACCAGAACCACACCGCGGCTGTGATCTGGGCCGACGGAGCGAACACCAACCCGTCTGATCTGGACCTTGCCTCCAAGACGTTGATGCACACCGTCGAGGGAGGCCGGCCGTTGGCGTTGTGGGCCGATCCTGCCACCCTATGGGTGTGGCTGCCCGGTGCCGATGCCCTGGACCTGGCCGCGGTTGCCCGTGCCCTAGGTCAACTGTCCGGCGTGCGGATCGCGGTCGGGCCGACGGCAGCCGGCGTCGAGGGGTTCCGGCGCAGCCATCTCGATGCGCTCACCACTCAGCGCATGATGACACGCCCTGGTGTAACGACCCGGGTCGTCAGGTTCATCGACGCTCAGCTCGCCGCACTGATCACCGCCGACCGTGAAGAAGCGGATCGATTCATCAAACGCGTCCTCGGCGATTTCGAGTCAGCACCTCCAGAACTTCACCAGACAGTCCTCACCTTCATCCACGAGCAGTGCAACGCCACCCGGGCCGCCGCCCGCCTGTTCATCCACCGAAACACGTTGCTGCACCGGCTCGCTCAAGCCGACGAGCTACTACCGCAGCCGCTAAAAAACGCCAGCGTGCACATCGCGGCGGCACTGGAAGCCCTTCGGTGGCGAATCCCACCCAGCTCTTCTTGAGGACCCTTGGTTGGGCCCGGGCAGGCGGAGTGGACAAGGACTTCCGCAGGTGTCCGGCCTTCGTGTTCTGGTTTCCCCTGGCGGGGCCTGGTTTGCGGGGCGCCTCGATGAAACCGATGCCGTAGGCTTCGGCGATCTGGCCTGCGACGTCATGGTCAGTCAACCCGGCGCTGGATTGCCAGGCGGCGAGACGACCGAACTGGTCGCACTGTACACGGTAGCGCTATCAAAGTGCTACATTTGCGCTATGAGTGTGGAGATTCGGCAGTCAGAGCTACGAAACGAAAACGCCGCCGTCATGCGGCGGGTCGCCGCCGGCGAATCGTTCATCGTCACGGTCAACGGCCGCCCCGTGGCCGACATGGTACCACACCAGGAGACGAGCCGCCGCCCGTTCGTGCCCGCGACCGATGCGATAGCCGCGCTGACCGCAAGCCCACTTTCCGCCGAGGACGCGCAGCGGTGGTGGCACGACATCCGCGAAGGCTGCGACGAGCTAGCCGGGCCCGATACTCCCGAAGACCCGTGGGCACGCCAAACACCTGCCACCGGTGAGTAGCCAGCCACGCCGGGCGCTGCTGGATACCTCGGTCGTGATCGCCCCGCCGACTACACAGCAGGTGCATCGGTACGCCGACGAACTGGCGGTGTCGGTGATCACGATCGGAGAGTTGCAGTACGGCGTCACCGCCGCGACCGACCCACTAGAACAGACCCGCCGACGCCAGCGCGTACAGCACACGCTAGAGAAGTTCGATGTACTGCCGTTCGACATACCCACGACCGAATATTACGGCGCGATAGCAACATTGGTACGCCAGCAGGGAAGAAACCCGCGCACCAGACGCATGGATCTACAAATCGCCGCGACCGCAGCACGGCACGGCCTGACATTGCTGACACGCAACTCCGACGACTTTGCCGGGCTGGAGTCTGCGCTCACCGTCGTCAACCTGTCCAACGGACAACCCAACCAGCCGCCCCCACATTGCCTCTGAAGGCCGTCCCCGAGCGAAGACTGAAATTGCGCAATTCTGCCTGCCTGGATGGCCTGCTGCACTGGTCAGCCTGCCAGCCTAACCACTGATGGTCACGAGCTACGGCTGCGTTCCTAGAGCAGGGTGATCGCGACCGGGATACCGAGCTGATCAGTGGCGTTGGCCAAGCGTCTGTCGACGCTGATCATGGCGGCGGAACGTTCGGCGGCGACAGCGACATACAGGCCGTCGTAGATCGATATGTTGTGCCGCCAGACCCAGGCGGTGCGCAAAAGCAGTGCATCAGGGAGCACGTATTCGATGGCGAGTGCGGTGACGGCGTCGGCGGCGGCCTCGGCGTCCTCAAGCTCCAATTGCTTGCGCAATACGGCCTTGTGCAGGGTGCGGAGCACCTCGCCCGGCATGTGGGCCGGCGCGAGCCAGCCGTCGTCGCCGTTGAGGGCTGCGCGTGCCGCGTCGCCTTGGGGAGCGCTGCTCGTGAGCGCCAACACCAGCACGCCTGCGTCCACCACGATCACAGGCGAAAACTCACCCGTCGCGGTCAGCGCGGATGACGGCCGCCACTTCCTCGGCTGTCATGGTCAGGCTGCGATGACCAACCAACGCCTCCAAGAGCTGCCGGTTGCGCCCCGCCTGGTACTCCCGTTCCAACAGGGATCGCAGATACGTTTGGGTGGACTGGCCGCGCGCCTCGGCACGGGCCGCCAGCGCGTCGCGAACTTCTTCGGGGACATCTTTGATCTGAATCGCAACCACCATAGCCACAAGCTATCACATGCGCATGACATGCACATGTTCAGCGTGCTTGCAGTCAACAACGAATAACGATCACCGGACGCGCGGAAGCGGATCATTCATCGTTGTGGGATTGATACATTCGCTCTAGTGGAATAGGTACATTGAGCGCTGTGGTGACGGTACACTCATAGCGAGGGTCGAACATGTATCAGGCGAGGTTGGTCGACGGACTTCTGCGGCAGTACATGGCGGACTTTCCCGCCCTGCTGATCACCGGCCCGAGAGCGACAGGTAAGACCACCACAGCGGCCCGCCATGCCCGCAGCGTTGTGCGCTTGGACCGGAAGGCGGACGCCGAGGCGTACCGTGCGGATCCGGACTCGGTGCTGGCGAGGCAGTCTGAACCGGTTCTGCTCGACGAGTGGCAAGCCGTTCCCGAGGTGCTTGGCGCGGTGAAACGCTCTGTCGATCAGGATCCGCGCCCGGGACGGTTCGTGCTCACCGGTTCGGTCCGGGCGATGCTGTCCGCCGAAACGTCGAAATCGGCGACCTCGTCCACGGTCGCCGGGACCCGCACCTCCCGCAGGTCACGCACCGCCGCCGGAGCCAACCCCGGCCTCCTCGCCTTCACTCACCGTGAAAAACTATCAGCTGAAACGCAAACCATTCATCAGTGATGATGCCGCCTCATTACGGGGATTCGGCACAGCGACACGCCCGGAGTACCAGGTCCAGGCAGGAAACACGGGAGACGGGGCCAGCGGACAGCTCAGGAACTCACCGACTGTTGGTTATCTTTGCGCCGACGCGGTTTGCGCGGCGTGTCGCCGTCGTAGCGGGGCCGGAAGGAGGCTGCTTCGACTCCAGCAAAGCGCGTCTTCGCGGTATCAGGACATGTCTGCTCGCCCCGTAGGCTGAGCAACCATGGACTTGGAGTCTCGACCACCGTGGTCGAACAACGCGCCGCGTCGTCTTGGGGCGGCGCTTCGCGATGGAGTCGACCCGCCGATCGACTGCCCGTCGTACGCAGACGTCATGTTGTGGCACTTCGACCTGGGCCGCCGAGGTGCAGGATCAAATCGAGAACGGGAGTTGGTCGATCAGGTCGGAGTTGTTGGCTACCAAAGGAGGACGGCTGACACCGGATTTGCGGGTTAGCTCACGCCCAAAGACCCAAGACACATTAGTGGAAAAGCTGCAACGACAGCCCAGCCTGCAACTGAACGCCGTCCAAGACCTCGCTGGTGTTCGTGTTGACGCCGACCTGCTGTTGGGCGAACAAATGAGCCTCGCTCGGGAGATCGCCAGTCACTTCTGTGCGGACGAGTCAGCTATCCATGATCTGCGCGATGGCATGCACGCTGGTTACCGTGGCGTTCATGTCTGGTTTCGGTTGCCTGCTGGACGGGTCGAAATACAGATTCGGACGATTCTTCAAAGCTTGTGGGCGAACCTGTTTGAGAAGCTCGCAGATGAAGTCGGCCGGGGCATCCGCTACGGCGAACCTGTCGAACCGTCGTCCGGCGTAGACATAGGACGGATTCAGCGCACGGTGCAGAGCATGCAGGAACTCTCGGCAAAGGTGGCAGCTAGCGAAGCGGACTGGCAACGGCGTTCCGAGATCGAAGACCCTGGTCGGCGCGGAGTCGCGCTCGGGGCAGCCGCGATGGACAGGGCGATGTGGGTCGGTTCGGTGGCTTATGCTGCACAGAAGGCTAGTGGTGAGGCTGAGTCCTCCAAAGAGGAAGATGGGTGACATGGCTGGTTATGTCGTCGAATACAACCGGCACACCCACGAGCGGCGCATTACCGAGTTCGTAACCTCGCGCGAGGCGATGGAGTATCGGCTGAAGCTCGAAGCCGAGCGCACCGACAAGAACGTCGAGATCGCCGCGCTCGTTAGCAAGTCGCTAGACACCTTGAAGCAAACCCACTCGCGGTACTTCAGCGGCGCAGAGCTGGCTGCAGAAGACCGCATGCTGACCTGATGTAACGGACAGCGGGCTGCATCGCAGACGGAGAAATCTGACCTTCGAGGGGTGGGTGGGCCCGAGCGGAAACGGCACCGTGTGGTCGATCTGGCATACCGCAGCAGTGCTGCTGCACCCAGGGAATCAGCACGTCAAATCGCGCACGCGCACGAACCCGGCCAGCGCCGCCGACGGCCGGTACCCGGCTTCCGGGTCGGTTAAGGGCCACGCCAGCGACTTGACCTTCGCGGTGCGCGCCATGTCCTTGACCACGTCCGACGGTATCGGGCCGAATTCGGGCAGGTATCCCGGCGCTGTGGACTCACCGCTGATGGTGCTCTGCTCCGCCAGGATGTGAATCACCACATCGGTGGCCGGCTTGCGTTGTGCCGCCTGGCAATCCGATGAGCCACATTCGCAGCGCATCGCCTCCAGCCCGGCGGCCAGCGCACCCAGCGCATCAGCGCGACGCTGTTCCTTGCCGCGGGGATCGTCGCGACATACCGTGTCGGCCAAGGCATCGAGCCTGCGGTCCAGCGCGGCACCGTCGGTGGCGTGCAACTCCGCCCAGATACCGGCCAGCCCGGAATCCACCGGCCCGATCTCGACATAGCGATCTTCGTTGCGCAGCCCTGGCACCCGCCGACCGGCCGGGTCAAACCGGGCGATCCACATGTCTGAGCGCCCCACCACAGCAGCGTCGTCGGCGCCAACGAATGCCTCGGTGGCCTGCGACGATACACCGGATTCGAACATTTTTCGATAGCCTTTGCTGGTGGGCAACGAGGATCAGCAGCGTCTGGTTGACACCAATGGTGTCCGGTTACGGGTCATCGAAGCCGGTGATCACCGTGCTCCGGCGGTGATCTTGGCCCATGGCTTTCCGAGCCTCGGCTATTCGTGGCGCCGGATCGTCCCCGCGCTCGCGGGTGCCGGCTACCACGTGCTCGCCCCGGATCAGCGCGGATTCGGTGGCTCGTCACAGCCGGAGGCGCCGCAACTTCGACCGCAACTGGCAGATCCTGGCCGAACCGCCGGCGCCCACGGTCGCGGTGCCGGTGCTGGTCATCGTCGGCACCAACGATCCGACGCAGGGCTTCACTCCACGCGACCGGGCCACCGAAGTGGTCACCGGCCCTTACCGCGAGGTGACGCTGGACGGCGCGGGCCATTGGCTGCAGGAGGAACGCGCCGACGAGGTCAATGCAGAACTCCTACGATTCCTCGCTGACTTCAAGTGGGGCTGATCGCTCGATGCGCGCGGCTGTCCGCATAACGATCCGCGGCGGACGCTGCGCATTAGTCAGCGCCACAACGGGTGTTCGGCCAGCCAGGCGTCGGCGATCGTCTGCGGATCGGCGCCGCCGGCCACCCGGCGGCGCATGTCGATCAGCGCCGCGGTTTCCAGCGCCCCGGCCACCTGGTTGACCGCCAACAGCTGCGGTTCGGCTAGCTCGTTGCGCCGATACAACGACACCACGTTCTCGGCGCGCACCAGCGCCGGTGTGCCGTCGGTGAGCACCACCAGGTCATCGGGTACGTCGGGATCAGCGGTGGTGGTCCAGGCCGTGGTGACCTTCCGTGCCCGTAGTGCCGCGAACAGCGCTGCGTCGTCGGGGAATTCGCGTGCAGCCGGCATGCGGCACCGGCCAACCGACGACGGCGTCCGGACGCCCGCTATGCCGCCAACGACCAGGTGGTCGCAGTGGGGAGGTAACAGCCGCAGGTCGGTGCCGCCCCACGACGCGGCGGTGGATCTGGTCACGGCCAGCGCCGGCTTGTCCTCGGCGGCGGTGGCGTAGTCACCGGCGGCGATCCCCTCCGGCAGGGCACCGACCATCGCCCGGTAGACCTGCCGATCCGATCGCACCGTCGCCCCCGGGGCGAAGATCGCCAGCAGCCGGCCGGTGAATCCGGGGGCCACGGTCACCGCCCCGGAGTCCAGCTCGCCGACCGGGTCGGCGGCGGTCTGAACGTGCGCCGCCGCTCCCGAGCCGCGCAGCGCAGCCGCGTATACCGACGCCAGGATCAGCGACTCGGGATCGGGCGTCGCCCCGACGGCCAGCGACGGCTGTCCGGGCCCGCCGCTACAGCCGGCCAGCAGCAGGGCCACCAGCCCGATGATCGGCCTCGATCGCCGCAACGGTGTCCCTCAGGAGAACGGGGGCGCCGGGTGTACCGGGTCGGCCGCTGCTGCGACCGCCTCGGCCACCGCGGGCCCCACCCGGGGATCGAGCGGGCTGGGCACAATCTTCTCCGGTGCCAGTTCGTCGCCAATGACGGAGAAGATCGCCTCGGCAGCAGCGAGCTTCATCGCTTCGGTGATCCGACGGGCACCGGAATCCAGCGCCCCGCGGAACACCCCGGGGAACGCCAGCACGTTGTTGATCTGGTTAGGGAAATCGCTGCGGCCGGTCGCCACCACCGCCGCATACTTGAGGGCCAGGTCCGGGTGGATCTCCGGGTCGGGGTTGGACAGCGCGAACACCACGCCACCGGGTGTCATCGACGCGATCAACTCCTCCGGGACCACGCCGCCGGAGGCACCCAGAAACACGTCGGCACCGTCGAGCGCTTCGATCATGCCGCCGGTGCGTCCGGTCGGGTTGGTGCGCTGGGCGAGTTCGGCTTTGACACTGTTCATATCGGTGCGCTCAGGATGCAGGACGCCCTGCGAATCCAGCACGGTGATATCGGAAACACCAACGGAAAGAAGGATGTTGGCACATGCCACACCGGCCGCTCCTGCTCCCGCGATGACGATCCGCAACGATGCCATGTCGCGGCCGAGCACTTTAGCCGCGCCCTGCAACGCCGCCAGCACCACGATCGCGGTGCCGTGCTGGTCGTCGTGCATGACGGGGCAGTCCAACGCTTCGACCGCGCGGCGTTCGATCTCGAAGCAACGCGGCGCCGAGATGTCCTCCAGGTTGACCGCGCCGAACGTCGGCCGCAGCCGCACCAAGGTTTCCACGATCTCTCCGGGGTCCTTGGTGTCCAACACGATCGGGATGGAGTCCAGACCGCCGAAGATCTTGAACAGCGCGCTTTTGCCCTCCATCACCGGCAGTGCTGCCGCCGCACCGATGTCGCCCAGGCCGAGCACTGCACTGCCGTCGCTGACCACCGCGACGAGCTGGTTCGCCCAGGTGTAGCGGGCAGCCAGGGTGTGATCGGCGGCGATCGCGCGGCTGACCTGCGCCACCCCCGGGGTGTAGGCAATCGACAGCGCCCGCTGAGTGTCCAGCGGCGCTTTCACCTGCACCGAGATCTTCCCGGCGACGTGGGCTTCGAAGATCTCATCTTCGCCGACGACGATCTGCGGGCTTTTCACCTCTCGGGGCGCGGCTTCAGGCATCGGTAGTCAGGGTACTGCGCACGTACCGGTGGTGTGATTGCAAGCCTGGCGGTCCTGTATCAGATGAGTCCGAGCCCGGTAACGGCGTCGCGCTCGTCGGCGAGTTCGGCGGTCGACGTGTCGATCCGGCCGCGGGAGAACTCGTCGATCTCCAAGCCGCTCACGATGCTCCAGTCGCCATCGAAGGTGGTCACCGGGAAGGAGGAGATGAGACCCGCCGGCACGCCGTAGCAGCCGTCGGAGATCACCGACATCGACACCCAGTCCCCCGCCGGGCTGCCGAGCAGCCAGTCCCGGGCGGCGTCGATGGTCGCCGACGCCGCCGAGGCGGCCGACGAGGCGCCGCGGGCGTCGATGATCGCCGCGCCGCGCTTGGCGACGGTCGGGATGAAGTCGTTCTCGATCCAGGCCTGGTCGCCGACCACCT
>NZ_JBYCLE010000362.1:0-4044 GCF_057473765.1 Mycobacterium sp. TH-M106
CATATCGACATGCGTTGGATCACATCTGCGTTGACCGAAGTCGAGTTGCCGAGAGCTGTTCGGGCCGTCGCACCAGAGGGGCTGCCTGAAGTACCGATGGTGTTGGCCAGGTTGGACCGCTTTGAAATCGATTCAGTCATCCGCTCGACGGCAGCAGCGTACCCCGAAGCCGCATTGCGCTCGCTGGACGCGGTCCACCTCGCCACTGCTCAAACCGCGGGGGCAACGGCGCCGTTGGCCGCGATGGTCGTGTACGACAAGCGCCTCGCCGCCGCCGCGAGCGCCCTCGGGCTGCCGGTCGTAAGCCCCGGCGAAGCGTTGTGAAACCGGCCGTTCGACCGACCGGCGCCGAATTGCACAAGCACTACCGGCCCGGCACCTGGCTGCCGCACTGTTCGCTGGCACCGCGAGCAAGACAGGACGAGCTGCCGCTGGTGGCGGCGACGGTGTTCGACATGGTGCCGCTGCGAGCCCGGCTGGATCGCGCTGCGCTGGTGAACAGCGCGTCAGGTGAAATCTTCCCGCTGACGTCGCTACTATGATATTCAGGTAAACAAAAGTCGCGTATCAAGGAAAAAAGCTTATCCTGGACGGAGCGATCCACGGATTGGCTGCCTCATGATGACGACGACAACCGCGTGCCGAATGTGTGGCACTGCATCACTGGAGAATGCGCGGTTTTGCCACTCCTGTGGTTCGCCGATGACTGCGGTCACCAGCCCGGCCGAGTTCAAGCAGGTGACGGTGTTATTCGCCGATGTGGTGCATTCGATGGATATCGCTTCGGCGGTGGGTGCCGAGCGGTTGCGCGAGATCATGACCGGGTTGTGTGACCGGTGTGCGGCGGTGGTGCAGCGGTTTGGCGGGACGGTGGATAAGTTCACCGGCGACGGGATCATGGCGGTTTTCGGTGCGCCCGTCGCGTTGGAGGACCATGCGCTGCGGGCGTGTCTGGCGGCGTTGGAGATCCAACGCGGGACCGCTGCGGCCGGTGATGTTGGGCTGCAGCTACGGGTCGGCCTGAACTCCGGTGAGGTGGTCGCCGGTGAGATTGGTTCTGGGCCGGGCGGTTATACCGCGATCGGCGCCCAGGTCGGACTGGCGCAGCGGATGGAGTCGGTGGCTCCGCCGGGTGGGGTGCTGCTCAGCGAATCGACCGCGCGGTTGGTCGAGGGTCGGGTGGTGTTGGCTGAGCCGGAGTTGGTGCAGATCAAGGGCGCCGCCGAGCCGGTGCGGGCACGTCGGCTGTTGGCGGTGGAATCGCACCACGAGGCGGTCGGGCGTACGGAGGCGAGCCTGGTCGGTCGGCGTTGGGAGCTGACGGCTATGGAGGCGATGCTGGAGCGGGCCATCGACGGCCGCGGCGGGGTGGTCGGCGTGGTCGCACCACCGGGGATCGGCAAAAGCCGGCTGGCCCGCGAGGTGGCCGCCATGGCCGCCGACCGTGGTGTCGAGGTGTTCACCACGTTCTGTGAGGCCCACGCCGCCGAGATCCCGTTTCATGTGGTGGCGGCGCTGCTGCGCGCGGCTACCGGGGTGGTCGACCTGGACCGCAGCACTGCCCGGGCGGCGCTGCGGGTCCGAGTCCCCGATGCCGATGAGCAGGATCTGTTGCTGTTCGACGATCTGCTCGGTATTGCCGATCCCGATGTCGAACTGCCCCGGATCGATCCTGATGCGCGGCGGCGGCGATTGACCGGGCTGGTCAATGCGACCACGCTGGCACGCACGTCACCGCGGGTCTATGTGATCGAGGATGCGCACTGGATCGACGAGGTCAGCGAGTCGATGTTGGCCGAGTTCATGGCGGTGATCCCGCAAACCCCGTCGCTGGTGGTGATCACCTACCGTCCGGAATACCACGGCGCGTTGTCCCGGCTGGCCGGTGCTCAAGCGATTGCCCTTGCACCACTGAGCGATTCGGAATCATCGGCGTTGATCACCGAGTTGCTTGGCCCGGATCCGTCGGTGGGCGAGTTGGCTGGTGTGATTGGCGAGCGCGCTGGTGGGAATCCGTTCTTTGCTCAGGAGATCGTGCGGGATCTTGCTGAACGCGGTGTGCTACGGGGAACGCGAGGCGCCTACCTGCTTTCCGGTGCGCCCGACGAGGTGAGTGTGCCGGCGACTCTGCAGGCCACCATCGCCGCCCGCATCGACCGGCTGGAACCGGCTGCCAAGCAGACGCTGCGCGCCGCTGCGGTGATCGGATCGCGGTTCAGCGTAGACCTTTTGGTGGACCTGGACATCGGCCCGGCGCTCAACGACCTGGTGAAAGCCGAGTTGATCGATCAGGTCAGATTCACCCCGCACGCCGAATACGCATTCCATCACCCGCTGATCCGAACGGTGGCTTATGAATCGCAGCTCAAGTCCGACCGCGCCGCGCTGCATCGGCGCCTCGCCGCCGTCATCGAAGCACACGACCCGACAGCAGCCGACGCCAACGCAGCGCTGATCGCCGAGCACCTGAAAGCCGCCGGTGACCTGCGGGCGGCGTACTCCTGGCACATGCGCGCCGGCGCCTGGTCGACCAACCGCAATATCGCTGCGGCCCAGGTGAGCTGGGAGCGGGCCCGTCAGATCGCCGATGCATTGCCCGCGGATGACCCGGACAAGCTGGCGATGCGTATCGCTCCGCGCACGCTGATCTGCGCCAACGGGTTCCGAAGTCGGGTTCCTGTTGCCGGATTGAGGTTTGACGAGTTGCAGCAGTTGTGCTCGACTGCCGGGGACAAGGCGTCGCTGGCGGCAGGGATGGCCGGGCTGGTCGGTGAACATTATTTTCATGGGCAGCTGTTTGCGGCGTCGAAGGTGGCCTCCCAACACCTGGCTCTTGTCGAGTCGATCGGCGATCCGGTACTGACAGTCGGGCTATCTATCACATCGATCGCAGTCAAGGTCGCGACCGGTGAGATGGCGGATGTGCTGCGGTGGTCGCAAGCGATCATCGACTTCGCCGAGGGCGATCCCACCAAAGGGAACTTCATTATCGGGTCACCGTTGGCGTTCGCCTTGGCCTCCAGGGGTTTCGCCCGCTGGGCGTTGGGCCGCTCTGGATGGCGGGAAGACATTGACCATGCCATCGCGATGGCCCGCAGCGCCGACCCGCTGACCTACTGCATTTGTGTTACCTGGACGTACGGTGCGGCGGTACTCAATGGGGTACTGCTGCCCGACGACGACGCGCGGCGGGACATCGATGAAGCATTGAGCGTCGCCGAGCGGTCCGCTGACGACATCGCTCTCGGTATGGCTATGTGGTCGCTGATAACAGCTCTGCTGTACGAGGAATCACCAGACGATGAGCGACCGCTTGAACTACTGGGACAGCTTCGCGACATGTGCGCCCAGGGCCGTTTCTACTTATCCGAGATTCGGTGCATCGACATGTGGACTGCGCTTGCGTTAGGCAGGCGGGGAGATCTCGATCAGGCGATACCGCTGGCTCGGCGCGCGCTCAATGACTGTTTCGCTGCCGGGCAGCACGGATACTGCGCTGGGGCGGCTGGGATTTTGGGTGCGTTGCTCGTAGACCGCGGCAGCAGCGACGATCTGGATGAAGTCCAAGCGGTGATCGACCGTTTGGCCGCCGCTCCGCTGAGTGGCGATTACGTGTTGCGAGACCTCACCCTGCTCCGGCTGCGGGCGCTGCTGGCGCGTGTACGCGGCGACGAGGTGCGCTACCGGGATTTCGCGGCCCGCTACCGCACGATGGCAACCGACCTCGGGTTCGAGGGGCATATCGCGCTGGCGGAGGCGATGACGTGACCGTGTGTGCGGCGTGTGCCACCGAGTTGCAGGATGATGCGCGGTTCTGTTCGCGGTGTGGCGCACCTATCGCAGCGCCCACGTCAGCCGAGTTCAAGCAGGTGACGGTGTTATTCGCCGATGTGGTGCATTCGATGGATATCGCGGCGGCGGTGGGTGCCGAGCGGTTGCGCGAGATGATGACCGGGTTGTGTGACCGGTGTGCGGCGGTGGTGCAGCGCTATGGCGGGACGGTGGACAAGTTCACCGGCGACGGGATCATGGCGGTGTTCGGTG
>NZ_JBYCLE010000363.1:0-4044 GCF_057473765.1 Mycobacterium sp. TH-M106
GCGGGGCCTTGCGGGCCTTCTTCAGGCCGTACTTCTTGCGTTCGGTGGCCCGCGGGTCGCGGGTCAAAAAGCCGGCCTTCTTCAGCGCCGGCCGGTCCTCGGGCTGCACCAGCACCAACGCCCGGGCGATGGCCAGCCGTAGCGCGCCCGCCTGCCCGGACGGCCCGCCACCGTCGAGGTGGGCGAAGATGTCGAAGCTCTCCGCCCGGTCCACGGTGACCAGCGGAGCCTTGATCAGCTGCTGGTGCACCTTGTTCGGGAAATAGCCCTCCAGGCTACGTCCGTCCAGGTCGAACTTGCCGGTGCCGGGCACCAGGCGCACCCGTACCACGGCCTCCTTGCGGCGGCCGACGGTCTGGATCGGACGGCCCAGGTCTCTCAGCGGTTCGGATGCCTGCGCTGTTTCGCCGGCGTCGGTTACAGTCTCGGTCACTGCGTCACCTGCTTGATCTCGTACGGGACCGGCTGCTGCGCGGTGTGCGGATGCTGCGGGCCGGCGTAGACGTGCAACTTGCGCTTGATCTGACGACCGAGCTTGTTCTTGGGCAGCATGCCGATGATCGCCTTCTCCACGACACGGTCGGGGTGGCGCTGCATCAGCTCACCGAGGGTCCGCTGACGCAGCCCGCCGGGGTAGCCGGAGTGACGGTACACGAGCTTGCTGCGCAGTTTGTCACCGCTGATGGCGACTTTGTCGGCGTTGACGACGATGACGAAGTCGCCGCCGTCGACATTCGGCGTGAACGTCGGCTTATGCTTGCCGCGCAACAGCGTTGCCGCCGCGACGGCCAGCCGGCCGAGCACCACGTCGGTGGCGTCGATGACATGCCACGACCGTGTGGTGTCACCCGCCTTCGGCGTGTAGGTGGGCACAGGGCTTACCTCTCGTGATTCGGGTTCGGGCACCGGTCAGGCGTCGACGGCGGGGCGTTCTCGGCGACCGGCATTGACCCGAGGACCCGCGTGTACCGCGCGCCAACGACGCAGCTTACCGGTGGGTATCGGCGCAGGTCAAAAACAGTCGACACAGAAGTGGGGTGCCGGTGTGGCCCTGACGGCTCCCCTCCGGCAGGGCCACACCGCGTTCGTGGAGGTGCCTGGCGGCTACCGAACCCAGGCGCGGCCGGCCCGGCGGTCGGCGTCTGCCACGTCGGCCGCGCCGTCGCGCACGGCGGCACCGAGATCGAACAGGATCTGGTTGAGCGCCGCGGCCGCCTGGTGCCATCTGAGTTGCTCGGCGCGGTAGGCGTCGGCGGCTTCCCGGGTCCACACCTCCTGCAGCGGTGCGACCTGGGCGCGCAGGTCCTCCAGCGCTCCGTTGAGGCGGGCGGCGGTGGCGTGGATGTCCTGGCGGACGACGTGTTCGATCTCGTCGAAGTTGTACGAAAGCACCGGTTCCATCGGTAAACCCTCTCCGTTCAGATGCCGTCGCCGGCTGCGGCGACGTGGTCGGAGTGACCTTCGGCCGCTTCCCGCAGCGCGCGTTCGTTGTGCCGGATGGTCTCGGCGATGCCCCGCAGTGCCTCGTGCAGTCGCACCGACTCGGTGTTCCACCGGTCCACCACGTCCTGAAACCTCGCCGCTGCGGGCCCGGCCCACACCGCCGCCGGTACGCCGCGCATCCTGCCGATGAACGCCTGCAGCGTCGCCCGGATCTCTTCATTGCGGGCATCGGTGGCCGCCGCGACGGCGCGCATCACCTCGAAGTCGGTGCTCAGTGTGGTCACGTCTCCCCCTTGCAGTAGCTGACACCTCGTTCGACTGCGTCGTGGCGGTTTTGGTTCCGTTTCTCTCCAGTCTCTCCAGCGAACAGCCGCCTGGGCGTGCGGCCCCGGGGCGTTGTTGGTCAAAACGACCGAGCAACCTGACCTTGCTGACAAGTCGGCAAACGACCCGTCGCGGGTGCTGGAGTGTCAACGAACGCCCGTTCATGAGGTAACCGTCCGGTCAGCGCCGGGGTCACGGAAGGAGAGCGAAGGCCTCGGTATGGCATGGCCGGACGATGGTGAAGTGATGGCGGTCTACGGTCACGATCTCTTTGATGCCTAACCGCTCTGCCGTGGCCACCACGGAGGCGTCCACAGTGCCGAGCGGCAGGTGTCGGTACCGCGCAATAAGTTCGGCGATCCGCAGCCAATCTCCGGCTGCAACCGGCTCGACGGCGAACGCACCATCGGCCAAGTCGCCGAGGAATCGCACTTCAGGTTCGACGCCCAGCCGAGTACCCAGGAGGTAGACCACTTCGGTGATGACGAGTGTCGGGACGATCAACGGACCTTGATGGGTCTGCAGAAGCTCCAGTGACGCCACATGGTGGGCGTCGTCGGCATCGACGTAGGCATACAGCGGGCCCGCATCGACAATAATCGCCTCTATCGGCCGACCTCGGCTGCCAGAATCTCTTCAATTCGCTCGGAGACATCGCTACGGCCGCTACGGCCGGCGGCCGCTGCGTTCAGGTGTCGACGGCCACCGGGCACGCCCAGGTACGCCTCAAGCGCTTCACGGCTGACCTCCGAGATGGTCACATTCCGTCGCTTGGCCTCGTGTCGCAGCCGAGCATCCAGCGCATCAGGAATCTTGACCGTCGTCCGCTTCATGTATGCCAGCATACCTCAGGTGGTTGGCTGGGTTGCGGGTGTCTACCACCTGGAACGGCGGAACGAGCAGAGGGTTTGGCGAACCCGAACAGCGAACGCAGGGCGGTGAGGGTGTTGGCGCGCGGGCAGCCGTGCAGCGGCTCCAGCGCGGCATCAACGTCGCGGCGGGTGACTGACTGTTGGTTATGACGTGCGTCGAGCGTCATCGAGGCGATTTATCCTGAGTGGCCCGGCGGCGCGGGTGGCCTGGTCACGACTGGGCGAGCGCTATTCCACTGGATCGGCGATCCGGAACCCGAGCGTCACAGCCACCGATTTCATAGTCTCGTCGTGCGTGGTGATAACCAGGTCATCGAGGCCGGAACGCAACGCCGATGCGAGGTGAATGGCGTCGAGCGTGCGAACGTGAGGGATGATTGCTTCCGCTTGTTGCAAAACGGCGTGGTCGAGCGGGATCGTGTCGATATAGTCCAGAATCTGGTCGCGGCCGGCGACCGGCAGGCTCTCCCGCCGCAATACGCGAGTGATCTCGGTACGAAGGATGCGTGAGGAAACGACGCGATCGTCGTCTCTGCCGGTCGTGCTGTCGAACCATTGGGCCGCTGACGCCGAATGGCCGAACATGATGCGTACCGCGACGGAGCTGTCGAGGTAGTGGTAAGTCACCACAGGCCTTTTTCTTCGTTGAGTAGCTCATCGATTGTCGATGCCGTGGTGAGATCATGCCGGGCGATTGTGCGGGCACGTGCGGGTCCGCTTGCCTTCCGGGGAATCAGGGCTGCCGATGAGACGGCGGGGAGGATTGTGCCTATCCGGCGGTTGTGGCGGGTCAGCGCGTATGGCTCGCCCCCTTCGAGGTCGGCGATCATTGAAGCAGGATTCTGGCGCAGCTCACCGACGGAGATCGACTTCACGCGATCAGGATACCAGGGAATTGTCTACTTTTGTCTACCACGTGGAATGCCGGGATGGGGGTAGGTTAAGGACGTGTCAGAGCCATAACTTGCTCTGCCGTGACTGACCCGGTGCGACCTGCGAATTCGCCGCTACGACTGACACACCTGACCTTGGAAGCAAGTCGATAATCTACCCGCTTCAGCAGTGCGTGCAGAGTGCCTCGGACGACGGGGCATGGTCGCGAAAAAACTTGAAATGTAATACGGCCATGTATTACATTTAGGTGTGTCGGTCGACTGGTCCAGACGCGCTGACTACATCGCCAAGCATGGAGTCACACCTGAGCAGGCCGACGAGGCGCTAAACGATGCCAACGCAGTCATCTTCGACCCCGACTACAACACCATAAGCGGCCAGCAGATCCGCACCGTCGGCTACTCGCCAGGCGCTCGGACTGTCCTGAGCGTGATCACCCTTGCCAAGGACGGCGTCGTATGGGGCGTCAACGCGTGGAAATCCAATAGCCGTGACCGCAACTACTACCGCG